>JAGBTW010000056.1 GCA_017631135.1 Alistipes sp. | reverse complement strand
TCAGATGCCTTCTTCATAGCTGCACATACCTCCTCGTAAGTAGCAGGCTTCTCGAGGTTTACAGTAAGGTCAACAACTGATACGTCCAAAGTAGGAACACGCATAGACATACCTGTGAGCTTGCCCTTAAGTGCGGGGATAACCTTACCTACAGCCTTCGCAGCACCTGTAGAAGATGGGATGATGTTACCGCAAGCTGCGCGGCCACCACGCCAGTCCTTCAATGATGGACCGTCAACAGTCTTCTGTGTAGCTGTTACAGAGTGTACAGTAGTCATAAGACCGTTTACAAGAACGAAGTTGTCGTTCAAAACCTTTGCGATAGGAGCCAAGCAGTTGGTTGTGCAAGATGCGTTAGAAACGATCTTCTGACCAGCATACTCTGATGTGTTAACGCCGCATACGAACATGGGGGTGTCATCCTTTGAGGGAGCTGACATAACTACATACTTCGCACCTGCCTCGATGTGTGCCTGTGCCTTGTCTGCTGAGAGGAACAAACCTGTAGACTCAACAACGTACTCTGCCTCTACCTCGTTCCACTTCAACTGTGCGGGATCCTTCTCTGCAGTTACGCGGATGGGGTTGCCGTTAACGATAAGGAGGTTCTTCTCCTCGCAGTAGTCTACAGTACCCTCGAACTTGCCGTGCATAGTGTCATACTTGAGCATGTATGCCAAGTAGTCTACGGGGCAAAGGTCGTTGATACCTACAACCTGAAACTTGTCTGCCTGTGCGCAAGCAGCACGGAATACCATACGGCCGATACGACCGAAACCGTTGATACCAATCTTAATCTGTGACATAGTCAATAAAATATTAAATTAAATAGTTAATAATTTCGATATATAGTCCTTTCCAATTACAAAGTTAATCACTTTTGACCTAACAAGCAAAGGGAAATAAATTTTTTTTAATAAAAAACTATCTTTTTCTTCTCTATGGGTCTATCGTGACACACTTTTGGCACGCTTTGCCATCGCCGAAGCAAAGACAAAGTCGTTGAGTTCGGGGTTCTCGGCATTAAGGATATCATCCTTGGTGCCCTCCCACCACTTCTTGCCTTCGTGGATATATACAATCTTTTCGCCAATCTCCATCACAGAGTTCATGTCGTGCGTATTTATTATCGTCGTGATGTTAAACTCCTTGGTGATGTCCTGAATAAGGTTGTCTATAACCACCGATGTCTGTGGGTCGAGACCCGAGTTGGGCTCGTCACAGAAGAGGTAGCGGGGGTTGAGAACTATGGCGCGAGCAATAGCCACACGCTTGACCATACCGCCACTCAACTCCGAGGGGTATAGGTGGTCGGCACCCGTGAGGCGCACACGCTCCAAGCAGAAGGTCACGCGGTCACGCTTCTCGCCCTCCGACATTGTGGTAAAGAGGTCGAGAGGCAGGCGCACATTCTCGCGCACGGTAGATGAGTCGAGGAGCGCTCCGCCCTGGAATATCATGCCCACCTCCTTGCGCACATCCTTACGCTCGCGGAAGTTGAGATCTGTATAGCAAATGTCGTCGTAGAATATCTTGCCCGAATCGACATCGTGGAGTCCCACGAGCGACTTGAGAAGCACGGTCTTACCCGAGCCACTGCGGCCAATGATGAGGTTTGTCTTTCCGGTCTCGAACTCTACGGATATGTCGTTGAGCACTGTGCGGCCCTCGAATGTCTTGAATAGGTGGTCTGCTCGTATCATGCGCGCATAATTTGTGTTAGGATGAGGTTGAATACCATGATTGCCACCGAGCTTGATACTACGGCGCGTGTCGAGGCGCGACCCACCTCGAGTGAGTTGCCCTTGGCGTAGTAGCCGCAGTATGCCGATATAGAGGTTATGATAAAGGCGAACACAGCACCCTTGACAAGTGCATAGGTGATGGCAAAGGGCTCGAAGTAGTAGAAGAGACCCTGAATGTAGTCGCCAGGGAGCATGATGCCCGTGAGCACAGCCAACGAGTAACCGCCGATGATGCCCACCACAATGCTAAAGAGCGTGAGCAGCGGGAAGAAGATTACCGTAGCCACAATCTTGGGCAAGATGAGGTATGCGGCAGAGTTGATACCCATAATCTCGAGGGCGTCAATCTGCTCGGTGATGCGCATTGTGCCAATCTCCGACGCGATGTTCGAGCCAATCTTACCCGAGAGAATGAGTGCCAATACGGTTGATGAGAACTCGAGCACCATCACCTCGCGTGTGGCATAGCCAATCATGAACTGTGGTATGAATGGCGACTCGAGTGTTATGGCCATCTGCAGCGCCATGACAGCGCCGATGAATGTCGAGATGATTGCCGTAAGCGATATTGAGTTGAAGCCGAGCGCCTCAATCTCGAAGGCCACGCGTCGCAGATATATGCGCATCTTCTCGGGGCGCGAGAAGACCTTGCCCAATAGCATGACGTAGCGTCCTATGCTCTCTAATAGCTTTATCATAATGTTGATACCTTTTGTTATGCGTTACTCTATCTCCTCAAAGTCGACATACTCACCTTGCTCGCCATTCCTCTTTGTTGTCGTTGTAGTGGTTGTCTTTGATGAGGATTGCTGTGTTGTTGCCTGATGCGCATCGGCTTGCTCTTGCATCTGCTTCACAAAGTCCTCAAGGCGCATGCCCTGGGCGAAGTTGAAGCCCGCGAAACCTGTGCCCGCGCTGCTGTTCGTTGTGCCTCCGAAGCCCATGTTGTCACCCATCATGTTGCGATACTGCTCGTCAAACTGACTGCGCATCTGCTTTATCTTGCGACGTAGCGCGATGGTTACTACGGCGATAAATATCACAATGGCGAGGTAGAACCAGCGCACCCACTCGAGGTATATGGGTGGCAGTATTATGAGCGCGAGTAGTCCTATGGTAAACACAGGGCGTCGCTCTATCATCGCCAAAAGACCGTAAAATACTATTTTAAGGTAGTTCATGCCAAAAGTTTTTAATTGTGGTGCTTGTTATAAACGCACCCCGAGTTTGCAAAATTATCTTGCAACCCACAAAGGTACAAAATAATCTGCAAATGACAAAAAAAATATGATGTGGCGGGGTAGTGATGGGTAGTTTGGGAGTAGTTGAGAGTAGCAGGGAGTAGGAGAGTGTAGATTAGGGCGGTAATTAGCGTGCTGTTGCGGCGCACTCGCGCCGCAACCACTTCACTACTCTAACACTACCCATGACTACTCCCTTTTTCGCCTTACGGCGCGGGTATATACCCGAGAGACATAAGGGACTTAAGAGACAAAAGGGATGATAGTATCAGCGTTGACTATTAACAATCGTCTGCGACTTCCCTTAAGTCTCTTTAGTCTCAAAAACTAACACTACACGCTGTCATCCTGAACGTAGTGAAGGATCTCTCGGGCAGTACGACCGTCAACCTTTTCGGAGACCTTGAGATGTTTCACTTCGTTCAACATGACAACACTGACTATCAATATATTACTAATTACTCATTACTAATTGATTGCTTATGCCCCTAACCAAAAATGGCGAAAGGTTGTTATCTTACCTCTCGCCATTTAAGTTTGATGTGTTGCGAAAAATCGCAGCAAAAGCTTTGTTATTTTTGCTCGTTCAAGATACGCATTGCAGCATCAAAGATTGTAGTGTCATCCAAAGTGACTA
>JAGBTW010000055.1 GCA_017631135.1 Alistipes sp. | reverse complement strand
GAGGAGCAGTGCTTGAAGTATGTTCAGGACAGCTTCGGCATCGTAACAGCCCTCAACCCCATCATCGGCTATAAGAACTCTACAAAGATTGCGAAGAAGGCAATGGCTACAGGTGGCCGCGTGTACGACATCGTACTCGAGGAGGGCATCCTCACAAAGGAGGAGCTCGACACTATCCTCAAGCCCGAGAACATGATTAAGCCTGTGAAGCTTGATATCAAGCCTCGCCGCTAATTTTCGATTTATATAGGGCATCTTTGTCCTATTCCTAAAAGTAAGACCCCACGGGCTGTACTAAAATGTACTATCCCGTGGGGATCTTCTTTTGTAATAGACCAAGCCTAACCCATTCTGACAAGAATTTGGGTCGTGGGGTGGGGTGATTTAATGGGCAAGCTATTTCGTTTTAATGAACGACGTCATGTTGAACGTTAGTGAAACATCTCCTCGAAGCCTACCATAGACAGCGTTGATAGCGTGTTACCAGCGAGGAGATTCTTCACTACGTTCAGAATGACAGCACTGAGTATCAATAGATTGTCATCTTGAACGAAGTGAAAGATCTCCTAGTATGTAAGACATTTGACAGTCGTACTGCCCGAGAGATGCTTGAGTTCCTCTACCTTGCTCCGCCATGGCATAACAAGCACACTTGTTCTGCTCATGGCTTAATCGCAGCGTTCACTACGTTCAGCATGACAGCGTATAACAACTCTTGATAGCGAGTTCCCTTAAGTCTCTTATGTCTCTTAAGTCCCTTATGTCCCTCGGGGATTAAAAATAATACCCGCGCCGTAAGGCGAAAACAATAGTTTAAGAAATTTCCTAATCGTTTGGTTACAGCTATAGGTGAATTACCTGTGGGTGGCATGGTTTGTGTCGTTGTTCGGGGTACATAACTTTTAAACCTTATACCTATGAACGAAAAACGATGTTCGACGGCCACAGCTGCCGTATATGGGTCGGAGGAGATGCTCCGCCCAGCACCTACAACAGTAATCCCCGAGGAGATGACAATGCCCGAGATTGCGTACCGCATGGTCAAGGACGAGGCGGCGGTGGAGACGCAGCCACAGCTAAACCTCGCGACATTTGTGACGACCTACATGGATGACTACGCCACAAGGCTCATGAACGAAGCGATAGCGGTGAACTATATCGACCAGACGGAGTATCCGCGCGTGGCGGTGATGGCGTCGCGATGCATAAACATCATCGCAAACCTATGGCACAGCCCCGAGAAGAGCGAATCGAAGTGTGGTGCTGTGGGCATAGGCTCTTCCGAGGCGTGCATGCTCGGAGGTGTGGCAGCGTGGCTACGTTGGCGTCACCGCCGCACGAAGGAGGGTAAGCCCGTAGACAAGCCTAACCTCGTCATAAGCGCAGGTCTTCAAGTCGTGTGGGAGAAGTTCTGCAAGTTATGGCAGATAGAGCTCCGCCAGGTGCCCCTCACACGCGAGAAGCGCACACTATGTGCCGAAGATGCCATCAAACTATGCGACGAGAACACCATCTGCGTGGTGGGCATCGCAGGTGTCACATGGACAGGTCTCAACGACGACATCGAGGCGCTGGACAAGGCATTAGACAAGTACAACGAGCACACAGGTTACAACATCCCCATCCATGTCGATGGCGCGTCGGGCGGTTTCATCCTGCCATTTGTCAAGCCACACTACAAATGGGATTTCAGACTTAAGTGGGTGGGTTCTATCTCGACCTCGGGACACAAGTTCGGTCTCGTATACCCTGGTCTCGGATGGGTGGTATGGCGCGATAAGAGCTATCTGCCCGAGGAGATGAGCTTCTCGGTGAACTACCTCGGCGCAGAGGTCACTCAAGTAGGTCTCAACTTCTCGCGCCCCGCAGCGCAGATTCTCGGTCAGTACTACAACTTCATACGCCTTGGTCGCAAGGGCTACGAGAGCATACACAACAACTCTATGGAGATTGCCAAGTACTGCCACAAGCGCATTGGCGAGATGCCCTGCTTCCAGAACTATTCTGACGAGGTTGTCAACCCTCTGTTTGTGTGGATGATGAACGACAACTACAACAAGAGCGCGAAGTGGACTCTCTACGACCTGCAATCGCGCCTGCAGCAGTCGGGATGGATGGTCCCCGCCTACTCCATGCCCCACAGCATCGAGGATATGATTGTTATGCGCATCGTGGTGCGTCAGGGCATGTCGCGCGACATGGCAGATATGCTACTACGCGACATCGAGGATGCCGTTAAGGAGTTCGAGAAGTTGCAATATCCCACAACCTCGCGCCTCGCCTACGAGAAGCAGGAGGCGCAGTTGGGCAAGGTCTTCACACACTAAATTCTTGTGATGAGGTGTCACTCTCGACCCATCGCTAAAAGTAATACCCCGCGGGATTTCCGCGGGGTATTTCATATAATAGTGTTGCTATATACTACTATGGTAGGGGTACAACGTTTGCAAATCCCATAAACGCCATTGCGAGGAGTCCCGCGGTGATAAGCGCGATGGGCACACCACGGAATGCCGATGGTACATCCTCAATCTCGAGGCGCTCGCGGATGCCCGCAAAGAGCACGAGGGCGAGGGCAAAGCCGAGAGCCGTAGCAGTAGAATAGACAACGCCTGTGAGCAGATCCATGTTCTTCTGCACCATGAGGATGGCAACACCAAGCACCGCACAGTTGGTAGTGATAAGTGGCAAGAAGATTCCGA
The DNA here is from genome assembly GCA_017631135.1 of Alistipes sp. Classification (GTDB taxonomy): domain Bacteria; phylum Bacteroidota; class Bacteroidia; order Bacteroidales; family Rikenellaceae; genus Alistipes. The sequence goes on along the minus strand of JAGBTW010000055.1, from coordinate 5,069 downwards.
GCGCCTGATAGAGCGCGGGAGAGACCTTCTTAAGCACAATCTCGACCATCTGCACGAGGGCTGCGATAACGAGGATGAAGACGATAGTCTGCATATACTCGATACCGAAAGGAACAAGGATATATGTCTGCAAGCACCATGTAACGATTGACGCAAGCGCCATAACGAATGTCACTGCCATGCCCATGCCGAGCGAGGTATTCACCTTTGATGATACACCAAGGAAGGGACATATACCGAGGAACTGCGAGAGCACCACGTTGTTAACGAAGATAGCGCCGATGACAATAGCGATGATGCTAATCTCCTGAACGCTCACCACGCCCGAAGCAAAGCCATCAAGAACGCTCTGCGAGATATTTCCGCCAGTTAAAATAGTCAATATACTCATATCTGTTATCGTTTTGCTATTTTGTTAAACACAACCATGAGGTAGCCCAACACAAGGAAGCCACCAGGGGCAAGGATGAACAAGAGGGGCATGACATCCGATGCGAAAGTAACGCCAAAGATAGCTCCCGAGCCCAAAATCTCGCGCGCAGCACCTATGGCCGTAAGCGAGAACGTGAAGCCAAGACCTATGCCCACACCATCGAGTGCAGAGTCGAAGACACCATTCTTCGATGCGAACGCCTCGGCACGACCGAGGATGATGCAGTTAACCACGATAAGTGGAATGAATACACCCAACGACGCGTAGAGCGCAGGGATGTATGCCTTCATGAGCATCTCGATGATGGTCACAAACGATGCAATCACAACGATGAACGCAGGGATGCGCACCTTATCGGGGATGACATTCTTGATTAGCGAAATAGCCATGTTCGAGAGGATGAGCACCGCCATTGTTGCCACGCCCATACCCATGCCGTTGATGGCAGTAGAGGTGACACCAAGCGTTGGACACATACCCAAGACGAGTGCGAATGTGGGGTTCTCCTTGAGAATACCCCTTGTTATAAGTTGTAGCTTACCCATTATTTCTCCTCCTCTGTTACATTATTATCCTCATTCCATTCGGTATTGGTAGCACCCGACACACCCTCTGCATTGGCATCGAGCAAGCCCTTTGCCTTGAGGTAGCCCGCATAGGCAGTCTCCACAGCGTTAGCGTATGCGCGTGACGAGATTGTAGAGCCTGTGAGCGAGTCGAACGAGCCGTTGGCATCGTCCTTCTTAACCTTGAAGCTCAACTCGTCGGGGTTCTTGCCAAGCATAGACTTCTCGAGCGCATTGCCCTCCTTTGTCATGTTTGCACCAAGACCTGGGGTCTCGTTCTGTGACAACACCTCCACGCCGCAGAGCGTAACAACGCCCTCAACCTCGGCAAAGCCCACCATAAGTTTGATGCGACCACCATAGCCCGACTTTGTGATGCTGGGCGCCTCGACAGCGTAGCCCAAGATGCGGTTGTTGTCCTCCTTTGCGGCAACGGTGCTCACGACAATCTCGAAGTCACTAATCTTTGTCACCTCATCCACCAACACCACAGCCTCGTTAGCGGTGGTATTGAGAACCTTAAACTTCGCCTCGTTCTTCGCCTGAACCTCGGTCTGGGCGATTACATCCTTTGTGATGTTATTCACCAAGCCCACGAGGAGTGCCGAGACGGCGGTAATGGTGAAGAGCACCAATACCATATTTTTCAATGAACTCTTCATAGCTCCATATAACTATTTAGTGCCGAAACGCTTCGGACGACAATACTTGTTGATAAGTGGCGTAGCGGCATTCATGATGAATATCGCAAACGACATACCCTCGGGATAGGCGCCCCATAGGCGAATAATCATGGTCAAAAGACCAATGCCCACGCCATAGATGAGCATACCCTTGTGTGTCATGGGCGAGGTTGAGTAGTCCGTAGCCATGAACAAAGCGCCAAGCAGTGCACCACCTGCCAAGATGTGGAACAAGGGGAGCTGGTAGCACAACGCGCCACCACCCACAGAGAGCGCCACGCAGAGCGCAAACACTACCATTGTACCGAGCACAGCAACGGGGATATGCCACGATATAACCTTGCGCCACAAGAGGTACAAAGCACCGAGCACGAGTGCCAACGAGGCAATCTCACCCAACGAGCCATTCATGTGACCACCGAACATACCCATGAAGTCGATGTTATCGAGGTTGAGGTTACCAAGCACGATATTACCCGCAGCGTCGTATGTCGAGCCCTTGACATCGGCAAGCATGGTAGAACCAGAGAGCGCATCGGGCACGTTTGTTGTCCAATCGGTCATCTGCACGGGGTAGGCGATAAGCAAGAAGATACGACCCGTAAGTGCAGGGTTAAAGGGGTTGCAGCCCAAGCCACCAAAGGTCATCTTACCGATGCCGATAGCCACAAGAGCACCCACGAGGACTATCCACCAAGGAATACCCACGGGGAGGTTGAAGGCCAACAACATACCTGTAACGATAGCCGAGAGGTCGCCGATGGTCGAGCCTCGCTTGAGCAATATGCGGCCGATGAGGTACTCGAACACCACGCAGCCCGCAACAGCCACAGCTGTGACGAGCAATACTCTCCAGCCCATGATGTATGTCGATACGGCGAGGGCGGGCACAAGCGCCAAGATTACGTCGAGCATTATTCGACGTGTCTTCTCTCCACCATGGATATGGGGCGATGGCGCAGCAAAAAGTCTAGTTGCCATATATAATTATCAATTTTTATTATTTCTTACCTCTTATTATTCGCAGCCGCGCGCGCACGCACGATAGTAGATACCGTCTGCTTGCCAATGCGGATATAGTCCAAAAGGGGCAAGTACGAGGGGCAGGTGTATGAGCAGCAGCCACACTCGATGCAGTCTACGGTGTTGTGCTCCTCGGCCATATCCCACTTCTGCAACTTCGCGAGCTTCGACAAGATGTAGGGCTCGAGACCCATGGGGCATACCTCGACACACTTACCACACTTGATGCACGAGAGCTCCTTGCCACGCGCAGCCTCCTCACCTGTGATTACAGTGAGACCCGAACAACCCTTGATGAGTGGTGCAGTGATGTCCACCACCGAGCGACCCATCATTGGACCACCATTCAAAAGCTTAACATCGCCCTCGGGGATACCCGCCAACTCGAATAGGCGGCTAACAGATGTGCCGAAGCGTGCGAGGTAGTTATGCGTAGTTTTGAGGTGCTTGCCCGTAACCGTAACAACACGCTCAATAAGGGGCTTGTTCTTCTGGACAGCCTCATAGATAGCTACACATGTCGAGACGTTGCACACCACAGCGCCCACCGAGATGGGGAGTGCTGGTGGAGGAGGTACCTGGCGACCTGTGACAGCTGCGATAAGCTGCTTCTCGCCACCCTGGGGGTAGCGCATCTTAAGAGGCATAACCTCGATGCCACGATAGCCGTCGCGAGCGATAACCTCTCTCAAGTGCTTAATGGCATCGGGCTTGTTGTTCTCCACGCCGATAACAGCGCGCTCAACACCCACGGCACGCATAACAATCTCTGTTCCTGTGAGCACCATCTCTGCGCGCTCAAGCATAGTGCGGTAGTCCGAAGTGAGGTAAGGCTCGCACTCGACGCCGTTGATAACCACCACCTCGGCCTTCTGACCGTCGGGGATAGAGAGCTTCACATGCGTGGGGAACTGCGCACCACCGAGACCCACGATGCCCGCATCCTTAATCTTTGCGATAATCTCTTTAGGCTCGAGCTTGCACTCGCGCTTATGGTCGGGTGTGCGGTCGATAGTCTCGAGCCACTCGTCACCCTCGCGCTTGATGACAACCATCATGCGGCGCTGACCCTGGCCATTAGGGAACATATCGACATTTGTCACCGTGCCCGAAACAGGTGAGTGGATGTTTGCCGACACGAAGCCCACTGACTGGCCTACGACCTGACCCACGAGCACCTTATCGCCCTTCTGCACGATGGGCGTTGCGGGAGCTCCGATATGCTGCACCATGGGCAACTTCACCTCGTCGGGAAGCTCCAACACCTCGATGGCCTTATCCTTGCTCCACTCTTTATTATCATGCGGATGAATACCGCCTATTGGGAATGTTCTCATACTCAACTTATTTGTTAGCGGTTTCGCTCTTACTCTCTACTGCCTTGGGCGCTGCGGGCTCCTTGGGCAGTGGCTCCATGTTCTTTAGTACGATAGCACCAGTTGGGCACTCGTTCACACACTTGCGGCACAACTTACACTTGTCGGGGTTGATATAGGCAAGGTAGCTGTCGATGGTGATAGCGCCAAAGGGACACGCCTTGGCACACTTGCCACAGCCAATACATCCCGCCTTGCAGACCTTCATGACCACCGAGCCACGGTTCTTCGAGCGACATGCCACATACACAGCGCGATTCTTTGGCCACTTCTTGCGCAACTCGATAAGCGCCTTGGGGCATGTCTTAACACATGCACCACACGCCGTACACTTGTCGGGGTCTATCTCCACGAGACCTGTCTCGGGATTGAGGCTCATAGCGCCAAACTTACAAGCCTGAACACAGTCGCCATAGCCGATGCAACCAAAGGCACAGCCCGACTCACCAATGTAGAAGGTGTTGACCACAGCACAGCTCAAAGCACCATCGTAGTGGTTCACCTTGGGGCGCTTCTGGCAAGTACCGCCACAGCGCATTGTTGCCACCATGGGCGCCTTCTCCGCGGCACTCTTGCCGAGGTAACCAGCGATAGACTTCATCACCTCGCCACCAGCAACGGGGCAGAAGAGAGAGTCGATATTATCATTCTTTACGAGTGCCTCCGACATAGCGCGGCAGCCAGCAAAGCCACAGCCACCACAGTTTGCTCCAGGAAGCATCTTCTCCACCTCGTCGATACGGGGATCCTCCTCCACCTTAAACTTCTGTGCGACGAAATAGAGAACAACAGCCAACAACACACCCAAAACGCCGAGTGTCAAAACTGTTAAAATTAAAGGGTTCATAACTCTTTTATAATTGTAAATTTTATCTTTCTATCAAACATCTTACGCATCAAGTAGAGCGCGACGAAGTATATCGCCATCGCCGCCATCGAGCTTATGGCAGCCACACCATCCTCAACGCCACAAGCCTTTGTGCCGATG
>JAGBTW010000054.1 GCA_017631135.1 Alistipes sp. | reverse complement strand
GGTTGCAAAAATAAATTTTACAGAGTTAATGAACGGCATGTAGAATATAGCGGAACAAGGCAACAAGTACTTGACTATTAATCTCATTCTCGTATTTTTCTTCCAACGAGAAAAAATGATTACCTTTGTCAGTGCAATGATAGGAAAAACAAGCGTTCTTTGTGGCTGTTGTAGGGTATGTGCAAGAGATTAAAGATGCTGTTTCTACCAACTTTCCCTTCCATAAAAAGGCAACGGATAGGTAGCAATTCTTTCTCTAATACCCACCATATACGGCTCCTTCTGCCGAAGTTAACAATATGGTGGGGTAACACAAAAATGGTATATGAACCAACCACTTATCCTATTTTGCCCTCATTCTGCCATTTTTACGTAAGTTCTTTGTATCTTTGCTTGTGATGTGTAATTACAGAACAATTAATTCCATAATAATATGATTAAGAAACTGACAATGCTACTTGTTGCTGCGGCAGCTATCGCCTCTGCAACACCCGCTATTGGCTCGGAGCCCGAGGCCGTGAAGCCCAACTACGAGCTTGCGGAGCGCTTCTCACCCACAAAGGTGAAGCGCCTTGTGCCACAGACTGCTGTGCGCCCCAATTGGTTTGAGAACTCGTCAAAATTCTGGTACTCATGGACAAATGTCGATGGTACAACATACTACATCGTAGACCCCGCAGCGGGCAAGCGCATCGAGCTATGGTCTATGGCAGAGTTGGCAGAGAAGGTGACACTCGCAACAAACTATCCCTTCGACTGGCAGCACCTCCCCATTCGTAATATCGAGCTTAAGGAGGATAAATACGTTCTTTTCGACATCGCTCCAGGTGATGTGATGGTCGAGAACAACGACTATGCACCCAAGGATGACGAGGGCAAGCGCCTCGTGTTCCACTTCAAGTGGGATATTGCCTCAAAGAGCTTGGAGGAGGTTGAGGAGCGCGACGTGAGATACCCCGCGTGGGCTAACGTATCGCCCGATGGTCGCATTGCGGTATACCAGAAGAACAGCAACCTTTGGTACATGACCACCGAGGATGTCGAGAAGATTGTGCGCGACCCCAAGGACTCGACTATCGTAGAGCATCAGATTACAACCGACGCAACAGAGGATACCGCATACCACTGGTTTGAGGACTGCATCGAGCAGATTAAGCCCGACGAGCGCTACCGCGTATACTTGCAGTGGTCGCCCGACTCGAAGCACTTTGCTACAGTGCGCTCGAACACCTCTATGCTCAAGGACTTCTGGGTTATCAACATCCTCAAGGAGCGCCCCGAGTTGTTCGAGTATAAGTATCAGATGCCTGGTGAGCAGAGTCCCGACTTTTGGTTGGAGCTCTTCGACACCGAGAATTTCGAGCGCCGCGAGGTAGAGATGGCAAAGTACAAGGAGCAGATGCTCTTCATCTGTAACCGCCCCACAATGCACGCTGACCACTACAAGAAGCCTATGCGTATGGTATGGCAGGGTGACAACGACAAGTTCTATGTTATCCGTCAGAGCCGCGACATCAAGCGTGCAGACCTCTGCGTGGTAGATGTGGCTTCGGCAACAGCAAAGGATGTGGTTGTCGAGCAGATGAACACCTCGATAGAGTGGCAGATGCCTACGCTCATTAATGGTGGCAAGGAGGTTATTCAGTGGTCGGAGCGCACAGGCTGGGCACACCTCTATCGCTACACTGCCGAGGGTGAGCTCTTGAACCCTATCACAACGGGTGATTGGCATGTGTCTAATGTGCTTGGCGCGGACGATGCAAAGCGCGTAATCTACTTCACCGCTACGGGTTACAACAAGGAGGAGAACCCATATTACTTGCACCTCTTCCGTGTAAACTATGACGGTACGGGTCTTAAGCAGCTCGACCCCAAGGACTTCAATGGCGAGTTCTCGCTCTCGGATGACCGTCGCTACTTCGTGACTACATACTCGCGTGCCAACGCAGCACCCGTATCGGAGCTCTATACCGTTGAGGGCAAGAAGATTATGACACTTGCCGAGGTAGACCTCGAGCCATTGTTCGCTATGGGCTATCAGTACCCCGAGCCCTTTGTTGTTAAGGCTGCTGATGGCGTTACGGACCTCCATGGCGTGATGTTCAAGCCCTACGACTTCGACCCCAACAAGAAGTATCCTATCATCGAGTATGTATACCCAGGTCCCCAGACCGAGGCTGTGGAGCAGTCTTGGTATCAGCCTTTGATTCGCACCGACCGCCTCGCGCAGATGGGCTTCATCGTCATCACCGTAGGTAACCGCGGTGGTCACCCCGACCGCTCGAAGTGGTATCACAACTATGGCTAAGGCATCTTGCGCGACTATGGCCTAAAGGATAAGGTTGTTGCAGCACAGCAGCTCGCTGCGCGCCACAGCTTCATTGACATCAGCCGCGTGGGTATCCACGGTCACTCGGGTGGTGGCTTCATGTCTACAGCAGCCATTTTGATGTATCCCGACTTCTTCGACGTGGCAGTATCGTGCGCGGGTAACCACGACAACAACATCTACAACCGCTGGTGGAGCGAGAAGCACCACGGCATCAAGGAGGTGGAGAAGGATGGCGAGATACTCTTCGAGTACCACATCTCTGCGAACCACGAGATTGCTGACCGCCTAAAGGGTAACCTCTTGCTCGTGCATGGCGACATCGACGAGAATGTGCACCCTGGCTGTACACTCCGCGTGGTGGATGCCCTAATCCGTGCTAACAAGCGCTTCGACATGCTCTTGTTGCCTGGTCAGCGTCATGGCTTCGGCGATATGAACGAGTACTTCTTCTGGCGCATGGCTGACTACTTCGCCGAGCACCTCTTGGGTGAGCGCGAGACATCT
>JAGBTW010000053.1 GCA_017631135.1 Alistipes sp. | reverse complement strand
TATTTAATCGCTATGGCTGAAGAGTTAAAGATTGCCCAGGGTGGCAAGAACGAGCGTTACGACCTGCTGTACAAGCAGGTCGTAGCTCTTACAGAGGGTGAGGGTGACGAGATAGCCAATATGGCGAATATCGCAGCCATGATACACGCGACGATAGAGCCCCTTTGGACGGGTTTCTACCGCGTTGTGGGCGAGGAGCTTGTGTTGGGTCCATTCCAAGGTCCATTGGCTTGTAGCCGCATTAAATATGGCAAGGGCGTGTGTGGCACGGCGTGGCAGCGCGAAGAGACACTCGTTGTTGAGGATGTCGAGAAGTTTCCTGGTCACATAGCCTGTAGTTCACTCTCGCGTAGCGAGATTGTCGTTCCCGTGTGGCGTGACGGTAGGGTGGTCGCGGTGCTCGACATAGACAGTAAGGAGCTTGCCTCGTTCGATGATACTGACAGGGTGTGGCTCGAGCGCATAGTTGAGTGCTTCGGCACGAAGGCGGCGCAGATAGTTACAAAGCGTGTCACAATGCGCGAGTTGGTCGAGAGTGTGCCTTGCAGTGGCAACTACACCTTCACGGCAGAGCCCGATAGTGAGTCGCGCGACTATGACGACAACATGTGGAATGACTTGGTGAGTAACCTCATCGACCATTGCGGTGGCGATGCTGATAGGGTGATTAAGACCTTTGTCAACTACTTCGATGCCGAGGATAACTACATAACCACCTACGCGTTGGAGCTAACTCCTGCCGAGCGCACGGAACTCGAAACCGACTGCCAAGAGTGGCTGAATGAGATGTAGGGGCGAAGTGTGTATAAAAGAGACAAAAGGGACATAAGGGACAAAAGGGACATAAGGGAGGACGCTATCAGCGGTTGATGCTATTGGCTGTCATGTTGAACGGAGTGAAACATCTCCTCGCTATCAACACGCTATAAACGCTCTCTATGGTTGGCTTCGAGGAGATTCTTCACTATCGTTCAGAATGAACGCTGACTATCAAACCATTACTAAGGTTGATGCTATTGGCTGTCATGTTGAACGGAGTGAAACATCTCCTCGCTATCAACACGCTATAAACGCTCTCTGTGGTTGGCTTCGAGGAGATTCTTCACTATCGTTCAGAATGACAACGCTGACTATCAAACCATTACTAATTACTAATTGATAGCGTCCTCCCTTATGTCTCTAAACCTGTGTACGATAAGAGGGTGTCACAAGTTTGTGACACCCTCTTATTTTGTGTGCGGTGGTAGACTACTTCGCGTATGATACCGAACGAGTCTCGCGGATGACGGTAATCTTCACCTGACCTGGGTAGGTCATCTCGTCCTGAATCTTCTTTGCTATGTCGTGTGACAATGCCTCTGACTCCTGATCCGAGAGCTTGTCGGCGCCCACGATAACGCGGAGCTCGCGACCTGCCTGGATGGCGTAGGTCTTGACAACACCTGGGTAAGAGAGTGCGATGTCCTCCATCTCCTTGAGGCGCTTGATGTACGACTCGACAACCTCGCGACGAGCACCGGGGCGAGCACCCGAGATGGCGTCACACACCTGGATGATAGGTGCGATGAGCGATGTCATCTCTGTCTCGTCGTGGTGAGCACCGATAGCGTTGCATACGTCGGGCTTCTCCTTGTACTTCTCCGCGAGCTTCATACCGATGATTGCGTGTGGCAACTCGGGCTCGTCATCGGGCACCTTGCCTATATCGTGCAAGAGACCTGCGCGGCGTGCCGCCTTGGGGTTGAGACCGAGCTCTGCAGCCATGATGCCTGCGAGGTTAGCGGTCTCGCGAGCGTGCTGCAAGAGGTTCTGACCGTATGATGAGCGGTACTTCATCTTACCGATAAGACGGATAAGCTCGGGGTGCAAGCCGTGGATGCCGAGGTCGATAGTTGTGCGCTTACCCACCTCGATAATCTCCTCCTCAATCTGCTTCTTGACCTTTGCCACGACCTCCTCGATGCGTGCGGGGTGGATGCGACCGTCGGTAACGAGTTGGTGGAGTGCGAGACGTGCTATCTCGCGGCGTACGGGGTCGAAGCCCGAGAGGATGATAGCCTCGGGGGTATCGTCGACGATAATCTCGATGCCTGTAGCGGCCTCCAAGGCGCGGATGTTGCGACCCTCGCGACCGATGATGCGACCCTTGACCTCGTCACTCTCGATGTTGAACACCGTAACGGCATTCTCGATGGCTGTCTCGGTAGCTACGCGCTGGATAGATGCCACAACGATGCGCTTTGCCTCCTTTGTTGCCGAGAGCTTCGCCTCCTCGATAGTCTCGGCGATGTATGCTGCGGCGTCGGCCTTTGCCTCGTTCTTCATGTTCTCGATGAGCACGTTCTTTGCCTCCTCCGAGCTCATGCCCGAGATTTGCTCGAGGCGTGTGTTCTGCTCCTTGATTACTGTTGCGAGCTCCTCCTTCTTTGTCTCGAGCTCTGCGGCGCGTACCTCGAGTTGCTCCTTGCGCTTGTCGTAGTCGGCAGCCTTCTTGTCGAGGTCACGCTCCTTGTGCTGGAGGTTTGCCTCCATCTGCTTTGCGCGCTGCTCGCTCTGCTGTAGCTTCTGGTTGCGCTCATTCACCTGGCGATCGTGGTCGCTCTTTAGCTGGATGAACTTCTCCTTTGCCTGCAACATATTCTCCTTCTTTATCATTTCGCCATCTGCCTCGGCCTTTGCTACGATGGCCTTGGCGCGTGATTTAGCTATGAAGAAGGCTGCGAAGCCTCCGACGATAGCGCCAACCACTAAACCGACGACTGTCAAAATTACTGGTTCCATAGTTGTTTGTTGTTATATATTTGTTAGTTTGTTTGGTTGCAAAAAAAAAACCGCAGAGACTCCTTAACTTTTTTGACGAATCCGCAGATAATTCATAGGTGGGGCTCCGAGGCACG
>JAGBTW010000052.1 GCA_017631135.1 Alistipes sp. | reverse complement strand
GATGCGGGCAGGGTGTCCCATTGCCTTCGCAAAGCGTGCCAACTGCTCTTGATGGAGTGTATAATCCTTGTTTGCCATTGTACTCGTCAATTTCTGTTCGCAAATATACGAACAATAATTCAAAGTTCCAAATCTCAAATCAAGTAACGGCGAAAATTTCTCGTTATCGTTATCTGTTGTCGCCTCAAACTCGGCGATGAAACTATTGACCGCATCGAGGGTATCGACCTTAACGATACGACCATCGTACTCTAAATAACCACTCGCTATCGCCCATATTGTTCTGTATAGTTCTTAACGCTCTACCTCTTTCTTTTTTTTTGCAATAGTTATTTGAGTATTATAATCGCATTATTTTTTCGTGGCGCAAATGAAAACAACCGCCATAGTGGCGGCTGTCGTTATGAAGATAGTTTTATGTATTGAAAGGTGCTTATTCTTCTTCGGGTAGGTCGACCCTGGGGGATATGTTGTGATGTTGGGTGTGGACAAAATTGTGCGATATGATAAAAAACGCTATCTTTGTCGGCGCGGAGGAGTTGTTTGAATTTCGAGAGCTCCTGGGCGAAGTGTATAGCAAGGTGCAATTACAAGGCGGTGCTACACCCTCACACTTCGACAATAGTAACGCCACCTGCGAGGGTGATGTGGCATACATATATTATTATGAAGAGACTTTTTACATTCATTATTGCAGCCATCGTTTGCTGCGCCATCCCCACATCGTGCAACATCGACAAGATTGGTGGGTATATCGACATCTTTGAGACTACATACACCGTTACCTCGGAGGTTGGCGAGGTGCTCGGCGCAGAGGAGCTCGACCTACACTTCTTCGAGTATAACGCAAACAACGAGATGATTAACCAGCAGGTATGGAAAAATGTCGAGCACAGCGCATCGCAGACCTTTACGGCAAACAGCATGGCAAAGAAGCTCGTTATCTACATCGATGCCGAGACTGCACAGGGCGATATTGAGAAGTATGTGTCACAAATATTCTATCTCTCAAAGACCACACAGATTACACTCAACGGAGACACCGCAGTTCAGGACACCAACCCAATCAAGTAATTGACTCTAAAACCGCAAGACATAATTTAGGGGTTAGCTAAAACAATTAGCTAACCCCTAACTCTATTAGATAGTCAATATTAAACTACTCACTAACGAGGATACGACCACAATACTCGCACACAATAAGCTTCTTACCCTGGCGAATATCTACCTGACGCTGGGGAGGGATGCGGTTGAAGCAACCACCGCACGCATCACGAGTGACGGTAACAACAGCGAGGCCATTGTGGAAGTTGCTACGAATGCGGTTGTAAGCAACAAGCAGACGCTCGTCGATAGGCTCCTTTGCCTTCTCTGCCTTTGCAACAAGATCTGCAACCTGCTGTGCAGTCTCTGCCTCGATAGAGTCGAGCTCCTCCTTCTTTGCCTTGTAGTCGATGGTACGCTCCTCGAGCACAGCGTTTGTCTGCTCGATGATAGCCTTCTTCGACTTGATGCCAGCAGAATACTCCTTAAGGCGCTTCTCTGCAAGCTCAATCTCAAGCTCCTGATACTCAATCTCCTTGGTGATAGCATCGAACTCGCGGTTGTTACGCACGTTGTTCTGTTGCTCCTTGTAGTTGGTAATCATAATCTTTGCCTGATCAACCTCGCGCTTACGCTGACGTGTGAGCGAGTTAAGCTCCTCAATCTCCGCATTGACATTCTCAATACGAGTATTAAGACCTGCAAGCTCGTCCTCAAGATCCTGCACCTCGAGGGGAAGCTCACCCTTTACCTTGTTAATCTCGTCGATTTGTGAGTCAATCTTCTGCAACTCGTAGAGTGCCATAATCTTCTCCTGCATCGAGTAGTCAACATCGTTTGTCTTCTTCTGTGCCATATAATAGTAATTTAGTTATTTCGGTTGTACTGTTAGAATAAATAGTGTACCGGGTTGCGCGAGCATACGCTCTTGCGAACGGCAAAGTTACACATTTTTTTTGATAATACATCATATATGATGCGAATTGCGCAAAATTCGCTCTCAAAATGGCCAATATCCATCAAAACCATGCGACCTTCGCCACACATAAAGTCGTTATATCGCAAATCTGCGGTGATATAGAGGTCGGCATCTGCTGCCATGGCAGCATCGATAAGCGAGCGTCCCGAGCCTGTGCATATAGCCACGCGGCGCACCATCATATCCTCGGATGGGATGTCGCTATAGCGCACTGCGCCCACATCGAAGATTGCCTTGATGCGGCTCATGAGAGCCATGACACCCTCTGCGCGCGACAATGTACCCACAACGCCAAAGCCTGCCGAGGGGTTATCCTTGCGGGGCTCGAGCACCGTCATGGCATCAAGACCTATCATCGAGCCGAGCTGCCAGCTCATGCCATTGGGTGCGCTATCGAGGTTAGTGTGCGCAGCATAGAGGGCTATGCCCTTGCGTATCGCACGCTCAACACATCGCTCGACGTATGTCGCAGAGTTAAAGCGCTTGAGTGGCGAAAAGATTATTGGGTGGTGCGTGATGATTAGGTCGCAGCCCT
>JAGBTW010000051.1 GCA_017631135.1 Alistipes sp. | reverse complement strand
ATTTTTTGTGATAAGCCGCAATCTGCGGTACCAAACTCAAAACCCCGAATGGGAAATACGTCAAGTATGTCCCATCCGCCATTTCTCGTGTCAGCGCCATATTAGCACCACTCTGACAACAAATTTAATTTGCCGTGATAAGGGGTCATCTGCGGCCTCTCAATCAATAGCCAGAATGGGACGTACGTCAAAGTACTACCCATCCTGGCTATTTTCATGTCGAGGTCACATCTAACCCCTTCTGACAAAAAATTGGGTCTTGGTGTTAGAGTATTTTTTGTGATAATACAAATCTGTCCCCTTCTCGCAACAAATTGGGTTGTGGGGCTAATGATGGTCGTATTCTAGTTTTAGTGAAATTAGAGAATTTAGCGAGCTAAATATCTAACACTAAATTCCTTAATCTCCCTAATTTCCCTAATCTCGCTATCAGTCTTTAACCCTTTGCGACCATCTCCAAGATGGCATCCGCAACGAGCTCGGGCTCTTCGTAGAATGCCATGTGTCCCGAGTGCTCTGCCCACACAACCTTTGCCGATGGGTCGGCATCAATCATCTCCTGGGCAACATCCTCGGGGATATAGTAGTCGTGGCGACCAAAGATGAACATGTGGGGTATGCCACTATCGCGGAGCATATCGCCGCGGCTCTTGCGCTCAATCATGCCGCCAAGGATGGCGATAACACCCTCATCCTCGGTGATGAGTATAAGCTCGCCGATGTCCTCTACGTAGTCCTTGAGTCGCTTGACATTTTCGGGTGCGAAGCCCGCGTGTGGCACAAGGCGCGCGAGTGTATTCTTCTTACCAGCCTTGATGAGCTCTATCTCTCTGCGACGACGGTCGCACTTCTCCTGGTTATCTGCCGAGGTGGTAGAGTGCAGCAAGATGATGTTGTCGAGGTGGTCGCGGTAGTTGTCCAACATAGCCAGGGCGACATATCCGCCCATAGAGTGACCCACAACAGAGTAGCGCTCAATGCCCAAGGCAGCCATGGTGTTACCCACGCACTCTGCCAAGAACTCCATGGTGTGCACCTCGCCCGCGATGGTAGATATGCCATGACCTGGCAGGTCGAGCGTAACAACGCGCACATCCTTTTTCAGCAGGTCGACAAACTCATCCCACACAATCATTGACTCGAGATAACCGTGCAAGAGCACAACACAGCGGTCGCCGCACTCGGTATCGGCAACATGCATGGGGGTGTCACCCGCCATAATAAATTTTTCAACCATAGAGCCTACTCTTTATGTTTATGATGCTTAAAGTTGTACAATATTACAAAAAAAGGGTGACAATAGCAAGTGGGTGCATGAAAAATTGTTATTTATGCACTCGGAATTTTGAATGCCCCAAAATTATTTGTATCTTTGACCGAATATATAGTTGACAAAACGATATGACCAACTTCGAGATTCTAAAGTGCCATGGCTCGGGCAACGATTTTATTATGGTCGATGTCACGCGCCTCGATAGCCGTTGTGCTGTCGACTGGTCGGCCTTTGCGCGTGTGGCGTGTGACCGCACTACGGGCATAGGCAGCGATGGCGTGCTTCTTGTCGTCAGCAACGATGAGGGCATCTATGGCATGGATATGCTCAACCCCGACGGCACGCACGCCGAGATGTGTGGCAATGGCATACGCTGTGTGGCGCGCCTTGCCCACGAGCGTGGCTACCTCTCACAGGGTGTGCTCACATCGGGCGGTCGCACATTCGCAACGCGTTGCGCAGAGCCTATTGCCGAGGGCATAGGGGCCTTTGCGGTGGATATTCCCATCACTACCTCGAGCCGTAGCTTCGGCTTCTTGGGCGAGGGTGAGCGTTGTGTGGGTGAGGTAATCGAAAATCTCGATGCCAACCTACGCTTTACGGCACTCACTTTGGGTAACCCCCACATCGTGGCGGCCGTAGATAAGATTGACATGGCTCTGTTGGAGCAGTTGGGTGAGCGCGTAAAGGGTCTCAAGCGCGAGTTCCCCGATGGCGTTAACGTGTCGCTATATGAGGTGTTGTCGCCCACGAGCATCTTCGTGGCTACATACGAGCGCGGTGCGGGCATAACACTATCGTGTGGCACGGCGATGACCGCCTCGGCAACTGCGGCAGCGCTCCTTGGCTACATCACCAAGGGTGAGCACATAGAGGTCTTTAATCGTGGTGGTAAGGTTGCCTGCTCGACAAGCATCGAGGGTGGCGACATTGTGACCACGCTCGAGGGTAATGCAACATTCGAGTGGTGGGGCGAGGCGAGCTTCGATGGCGAGGCGCTGCACTACGACATAAAGAGACACACGGGCGAGGCAGAAAGATGGCTGCGCTTTGTAGAAGAATTACACAAAAAGTTGTAAATTAATGTTTTATGTATAGACGAGTACTCACATACGCGGTGTTGTTGCTTGTGGCGATAGTTGCCATTGGCTGCAACGTTACGCGCTCATTGTCCGAGGGTGAGTACTTGGTGTCGAAGGTTAAGTTTGTGCCCGATGAGTCCACGCCGCGTGACGAGCGTGTGACGGTCGACAGGGATGGCATTGATGTATATGTTAGGCAGACGCCCAACCAGCGTTTCCTTGGCATGGACTTCTATGTGTGGGTATACGAGAAGGCAAACCCCGAGAAGGATAATTGGTGGAACAACTTCAAGCGTAAGATTGGCGAGGAACCCGTGATACTCGACATGAACCTCACGCATAAGTCTATAACCAACCTCGAGACATATCTGCGCACAAAGGGTTACTTCCACTCGGATGTGACATACGAGATAGACACCACGCGTCGTGCACGACGTGCCGAGGTGACCTACAAGATACGCCAGGGTGAGCCAACGCGCATAGATAGGCTCACATACGAGTTTCGCGACAGCTCGCTGCGTCGCATCATCCTCGAGGATAGCGCCGCTTGCATGCTCAAGCGAGGCGATGTGCTCGACATCACCCTGCTTGATGCGGAGCGCAATCGCATAGCCTCGTACCTCAACAATCGCGGTTACTTCGACTTCACAGCAAACAACATATCCTACGAGGTGGACACGCTGTCGCACCCATATATTGCAGATGTTCAGATGATTATACGCCCCACACTGGAGGGCTACAACGAGCGTGGCGTGCCACAGTGGGAGGATAATGCGCTATATCGTCTGCGCGACATCAACGTATACCCCACCTACGACCCCATGTTGCGCTCTACATCGGGCTTTAAGGCTAATGCCATCATCGACACGACCTATAGCAATGGTCTTAACATCATTCGCGACCTCGGCATGCGCCCACAACTGCGTAATGCTGTGTTGCGCCACACGATACCCCTCTATCCCAACTACGTCTACAATGCCGAGCAGGTGACACACACCTACAAGGAGCTTATGGCGTTGGGCTTCTTCCGTAATGCAAAGATCGACTTCGTGAGGGTGGATGACGAGGATTCGTTTGTGACGTTCATGAGTGTGGGTGATGATGGCGAGATGGAGCTTACAACGACGCGTGAGCGCTTCCTCGACTGCAACATATACTGCACACCACAACTTAAGCAGAGCATGAAGGTTGAGGTTGAGGCATCATCGACAGCGACGTTCTATGGCTTGAGTGCTACGCTCGGATATAGCAACCGCAATGTCTTCAGGGGTGCCGAGGCCTTCGACATCTCGGCGCGCTTCGGTTTCGAGTATATGTATGCGCGAGACGTGGAGAAGCGCTCGGCAAACGAGATAGGCATAACAGCGGGACTCTCGTTCCCCCGCTTTTTGACCCCATTCCGCATCAATACGGGACTCAACATCTCACAGCCGCGCACACGCCTCGAGCTGGCGTTTGACTACCAGGATAGACCCTACTACGAGCGTAATATCTTCACCACTCGCTGGGCATATAGCTGGAAGTATGGCGAGCGCTCGTCATTCATACTCCGCCCCGTGGACATCAACTGGATTGATGTGAGAAGCGTTGACGAGGCCTTCCTCGCCGACATCGACAACCGCTATCTGCGCACATCGTTCGAGTCGCAGCTCACAGCGGGACTCTCGGCATCGTACACCTACAACACACAGCGCTCCGATATGGATGGCAATGCCACCGTGGTGCGCGCAGGTCTTGAGACGGCGGGTAACCTTATCCAGGGTCTCGAGACACTCTTCTCGCACCATGCCGCGGGCAAGGACTACTACGAGATTTTGGGCATCCGCTACTCGCAGTATGTGCGTGCGGAGTTGAGTGCCAGCCATCGCATAGACCTCGGCAGCAAGATGGCACTCGCAGGTCGCTTGTATGGTGGCGTAGGTGTCACCTACGGTAACTCTCATGGTCGCTCCATACCCTTCGACCGCATGTTCTATTGTGGTGGTGCAAACTCTATGCGTGGCTGGGTGCCCCGCACCCTCGGACCAGGAAATAGGCTCGAGGTGAAGGATGCCACATTCCCCGCACAGGTGGGTGACCTGCGCTTGGAGGCTAACCTCGAATACCGCTTCCCTATATGGTGGATATTCCATGGAGCTCTCTTCCTCGATGCTGGTAATGTGTGGTATCTGCGCGATACCGAGGACAGCAACCCCGAGGAGGTGTTCCACATCAACGACTTCTACAATCAGCTGGGCTTCAACACAGGCCTCGGACTACGCATAGATGCTACGTTTGTCATCCTGCGCATCGACATCGGCATGCAGCTGCACAACCCTGGTCGCCCCGAGGGTGAGCGCTGGATACACGACTTCAAGTGGAACAACATGGCACTCAACTTCGGTGTGGGATACCCATTCTAGCCACTTAATCTACTATAATATGTCACGAAGCAAGCAGAGTATCACCTTTCCCGTGGACCTTGTCTATACATGGGTGGATGGCAACGACCCCGCGTGGCGTGCCAAGCGCAATGCCTATATGCCACAGCGTGAGGCAGATAAGCCTGTGCCAAACCATCTTAACGATGCACGTTGGAGAGATAATAACGAGCTTGTGTACTCGCTGCGCTCGGTGGAGCGATATGCACCTTGGGTGAATAAGATATATATAGTTACCGACGGTCAGTGCCCCTCGTGGCTTAACCGCGCGCACCCCAAAATAGAGATTGTCGACCATAGCGATATACTCCCTGCCGATGCACTCCCCGTGTTCTCGTCACACGCCATCGAGAGCTGCATATATCGCATCCCAGGCCTCGCGGAACACTTCGTCTATGGCAACGACGATACCTTCTTTGGTGCTCCCACAAGGCGCGAGGACTTCTTTAACGCCGACGGCACACCCATAGTGCGCGTCAAGGGTGCTCGCTTCAAGCGCGAGAAGGCGCGCAAGGGTGGCAACTACTACCGCGTGCTCTATCGCATGCAGTCGCTCGTCGAGGAGCAATGGGGTAGACTCGTCTGCCACGAGCCGCACCACAACTTCGACGCCTACCGCAAGAGTGACTTCGAGAGGTGCGTGGCTACGCTTCCCGCGGAGTGGGATGCTACGGCACATAGCCGCTTTAGGACAAACGACGATATGCAGCGCTGCTATGTGAGCTACTATGCTGTTGCCGCGGCGGGAGCTACACTGCGCAAGGTGAATAGATATAACCGCATCTCTAACCCCATCGCCTTCGTGCGCGCACTCGTTACGGGTCGCTATGCCGCCGACTCGCGATGGATAAAGCTCCACCTCAAGAGCTACGACAAGGACTTCGACAAGTATAACCCTTTGATGTTCTGCATGAACGACAACGCCCAAACCTCAGATGCCGACTGCCACCGCATGGTGGAGTTCCTCAAGCGCAAATTCCCTAATAAGAGCGAATTCGAGCTGTAATCATTTACATGGTATATATAAACATAGAGGTCGACCAAAAATTACTTTTTAGTCGACCTCTTATTTTGTTGTTTTAGTTTAGTTCAGCGCTGCCTTCCACAACCCGTGTAGGTTGCAGTACTCATATACCGCCGTAACCCTCTCGTCTCCAACATATACCACCGCTTGTGGCTCGTCCTTAAGGTCTACGCGTATGCCACCGCGCTCCGTCTCGACATAGATAAACGCAATGTGGTGCTCCGCCTCCATGGGGTGTGGCACGCTGCCCACCTCAACCTTTATGCGACCGTCGCCAAGGTCTGTCACTACGGGCACATGCTTCTCGCCACTCGCATCAACAGTGTTGGGCACAAGCTCCTCCATCTTCTCGCCACAACATACCACTGGAACACGCGAATCTATGACTTTCTCAACTACATTACCACATCTCTTACACTTATAGAATTTAGTCTTCATAATATATCTATTTTTTATTGGTTGTTATTGTTTTCTGCTGCAAAGATAAGTCAAAAAATCAATAAGTACAAACTAAAAATATT
The DNA here is from genome assembly GCA_017631135.1 of Alistipes sp. GTDB lineage: Bacteria > Bacteroidota > Bacteroidia > Bacteroidales > Rikenellaceae > Alistipes. The sequence continues at coordinate 4,883 of JAGBTW010000051.1, read as the reverse complement.
TATACCATCATAAGCAAATACTATACCAAACAACTTTTCTTTGCCTTATATTGCAACCCTGTTTTCCAAGGTGAGCAATGCGCAAAGTTGCCGCAGTTGTGGCGCGTCAGCATGCTGTGGTGGATGTTTGTGGCATGGGGTGCTTGCACACTATTGCCACAAAGCATACACCATAAGGTCTACAGACCAGCGCCACAACAAAAAGAAAAAGCGACCAACCGCAGTTAGTCGCTATCGAGGTCTGAAGCGGATTCGAAGTGAGGGTTTTTACACCCGAACTCGCGGGGATACCTTTAAGCGCAGACCTATATAGGTCGAGCAATAAACTCTCTCCTATCCCCGCAACCCTGTTTTCCCAAGGTGAGCAATGCGCGAAGGTGCCGCGGTTGTGGCGCGTCAGCTTGCTGTGGTGGATGCTTGTGGCATGGGGTGCTTGCACACTATTGCCACAAAGCATACACCATAAGGTCTACAGACCAGCGCCACAACGATACCAATAAAACAAAAAAACGCCACCCAAAAAGGGTAGCGTTTCAAGAGAGGTCTGAAGCGGATTCGAACCGCTGTAGACGGTTTTGCAGACCGTTGGTTAAGCCACTCGCCCATCAGACCATATCATGGGTATTTCCCAATCGATGCGCAAAGATAAGGATAATTTATGAATATCCAACTTTTTTCGCACAAAAGATTACTCATCCACCAATTTTGGAGCAGTAGGGCTGTCACTCGCGGGGTGACCCGAGGCCTCGTGCGCGGTGTCTCTCGCGGCTTTTCGGGCTGTGCGGCGGAGGGCAAAGGGGGTGGTGGCGTAGTGGCGCTTGAAGGCAGAGATGAAGTGCGAGGGGTTGGTGAAGCCGCAGAGGCGCGCGACGTCGGTCACGGCGAGGTCGGTGGCCATGATTATGCGGTACGCAAGGTCGAGGCGGCGCAGTATGAACCACCTGTGCGGCGAGAGGCTGAAGCGTCTGCGGAAGCGGCGCTTGAAGGTCGACACCGAGACGTAACACCTGTCGGCGAGCTCCTCGAGCGAGAGGTTCTCGGCTACGGCAGCCATCACAACTTGCTCCATGCGCTCGTCGTCGGTGTCGGTGATGTAGCCCGCGGCTATGTCATTGGGCTCGAGGTGAATAACCACTTGCTCGAAGATGCCATTAGGGTCGGTGGTGTTCCTTATTATGTGCTTTCCGCGCTCGAGGATGTAGAGGCAGTTCTCGGGTATCGTGTGGCGCTTGCACCCCGAGAGTATGGTGCAGTTACCATGAAAGATGTACCCCACGGCGTAGTGCTCTGTAGCGACGGAGAATGTCGCCTTTGAGGTGTTGCGTATGTACTCAAATAGCACCGCCGCTTGTGGCTGTCGCACGGTGTTTGTGGGCTCTTTATCACGCATGATATGTTGCTTTTTAGGCTGTTTTTTGACTGTTTGCCAAGACAAAGGTAGCGCTAAAACGAGCATGTTGCAAGCGCTCTCAAAAGATTGACCCATTTACAATATTAAAAATTATAAAAGATACAATAAAATCTACCTTTTTTATTGTAATCTCCTGCGCACAGTAAATGTGTCAAGTCTCTGTCTGTCGGCACTTTACGAGTTGCACCACACCTCGATGCGAAAAAAATAACAAATTTTTCGACCAAAAGCCGAATTTGGTATAGCTTTTCGGCAGTGAGGATGGTGGGCGGATGTTGGTTAGCACAACGCCGAGAGTAACGAATTTTGATAAAATAATAGGAAAGCGCATTGTCTTTTGGGAGAATTTTTATAACTTTGAGGGTACGATTATTACCTCAAACAAAAACACTTATGAATAATCCCACGACAAATGAATACCTTGCGCCAGAGGTCGATATGCTCGCAGTCTCTGTCGAGCGAGGTTTTGATGGCACAAATGGAAATCAGCTTCCCAAATATGAGGAGGATGACGATGAAATTGTACTCGGATAAAACAACTAACCAAATAACACAAACATTATGAAAAAGGCACTATTTTTAGTCGCTATGGTGGCTACGCTATTTGCGTCGTGTCAGCAAGAGATTATCCTGCAACCAGCAGTCGAGGCAAGTGGTGATTTCACTGCGTCGTTTGCCGAGACACGCACCGAGCTCGATGGCACAGATGTGGTGTGGTGCGAGGATGATTTGCTCACAATCTTCTCAAAGACAGCACACAACCGTAAGTATCAGGTTAAGGAGCTATCTACCGATAGACGTACTGCGACATTTGGTTACGTCTCGTATACAGGCGCGGACAACACAAAGATTACATCTAACTATGCGCTTTACCCCTACGATGCGGAGGCTACGCTTGCTGGTGGTGTGATTACCACAACGTTGCAGCCCACACAGCTATACAATGGCGATGATGGCAACTTGGGTTACGCACTTATGGTAGCTAACTCTACGACCAACAACTTTGCGTTTAGCAATGCTGGCTCATTGCTCCGCTTCAAGGTGTCGAAGATTGTGCCAGACGACTATACGCTCACATCAATCAAACTAACATCTGCAGAGAGCAACATCGCTGGTGAGGTTACAGTAGACCTTAATAGCGCTGATGCAAAGGCTGTTGTAACAACTAATGGTGTTAAGGAGATTACACTTACCGACATCAACGCCGAGATTACGACTGACGTTAAGGAGTTCTACGTTGCTGTGCCAGCCATGAGCTTTGCAGCAAAGGAGTTGACCGCAACCTTCGTATTTGCAGAGGGAGAGAAGTCGTTTGAGTTGCCCGCCTTCGACCTTGCACCAGGCAAAATAAAGAACATCGCATACGAGATTAACGACGCCGAGGACTTTACGGGTAGCACACCCAACGATAGTCCTGCAAATAATGAGATTTGGTATACTAATGGTAGCACAACAGAGAAGACAGACCCTACTCATCCCAATGCATTCGGCGCAAATATTTTGTCAAACACCTACGATGTTGACAGAGAGTGCTGGGTAATTAAGTTTGATGGAGCGGTAACAAAGATAGGAGAAGATGCGTTCGCTGATTGTAGCAACCTCACAAGTATAACCATTCCTAATAGCGTAACATCAGTTGAAGTTTTTTCATTCTATGCTTGCAACAGTTTAGTAGAATTTGAAGGTAAATTTGCATCAGAAGATGGAAAATGTCTAATAGTTGATAATACTCTTATTGCCTTTGCGATTGGTTGCGATGTTACAGAATATACTATTCCCAATAATGTAATTGAGATTGTAGAGTGTGTATTTGGCTCTTGTAGCTCGCTGACAAATGTAATTATTCCTAATAGTGTAACGAAGATTGGAGAGGCTGCATTTGCAGGGTGTGACTCACTGGCTGGTATTATAATACCTGAAGGTGTATCTGTAATTGCAGCTGGTACATTCGCTAATTGCCACTCGTTGGCAAGTGTTACAATTCCTAATAGTGTAACGACAATTGAAGAAGATGCATTCTATGATTGCCCTTCGTTGACAAGTATTACAATCCCTGATAGAGTAACTTCGATTGGAGAGGGCGCATTTGTTGGGTGTGAGTCGCTGGCTGACATTATAATTCCTGATGGTATATCTGTGATTGCAGCTGATACATTCTCTAATTGCAACTCGTTGGCAAGTGTTACAATTCCTAATAGTGTAACGACGATTGGAGAGAGTGCATTCTATTATTGTCCTTCGTTGACAAGTATTACAATCCCTGACAGCGTAACAGAGATTGGAGAGAGTGCATTTGAATATTGTGTCTCGCTGACAAGTGCAACTATTCCTGACGGCGTAACCTTGATTAGTGATAATGTGTTTAGTTGTTGTTTTTGGTTAGAAAATATTACAATCCCTAACAATGTATCCGAGATTGGCGCTGGTGCATTCTATTCCTGCTCGTCGCTGACATCTATTACAATTCCTGATGGTGTAACTACGATTGGAGAGGGTGCATTTATGGAATGCTATAGTCTAACATCTGTGACTATCCCTGACAGTGTAACTGAAATAGGAGAGGGAGCATTTGCCGCTTGCCAAAATCTTGAAGCATTCAGAGGCAAATTTTCTTCATCGGATAATACATGTTTGATTATTGACGGGATGTTAATTTCACATGCCCCTGCAGCAGGATTAACTGAATATACTATTCCTGATGATGTTACCTCTATTGGACATTCAGCTTTTTGCTATTGCTACAACCTTCAAAGTGTAACTATCCCTGACAGTGTAACAGAGATCGGACAGTGTGCATTCGCTAGTTGCACTAGCCTCGAAAGTGTATTTTGCGAGGCTACAACACCACCAAGTTTGGACGATAATGTGTTCATGAATAACGCTACAGGTCTTAAGATTTATGTGCCTTATGCATCGGTGGATGCTTACAAGAGTGCAGCCTATTGGAGTAGTTATGCCTCTTTTATCCTCGGCTACGACTTCGAGAATAATAAGGTAGTGGAATAGTTCTGTCTGACGAGCCAAATACAACGAAAGAGTGTCCTGCGGGGCACTCTTTTTTTCGTAGGTTAGTGAATTAAGGAGTATAGAGACTTTGACTAAAGGGACTTAAGAGACTTAAGGGATGACGCGGACGGGGGTGGTTTGGAGTAGACAAAGGGTAGTGTGTGTAGGTGAGAGTGTTTATCAGTCGCGCGTGTCATTGTATCAGGTGGCGGGCACAACAGAGGAAGATCGACCTTCGGTCTACCATTGTGCGCCACATGCATAATACAATCGGTTATCAGCGAGGTTGATATACAGCGGTAGATCCCCACGTCGGTGCATGGTAGCAATTGGGGTACCACAGCCGCTTTTGCATGCACCTCCTCGGGATGACGCATCTATTTTGTCCGCGTCGTCGCTTGTTTCTCTTATGTCTATTTTCGTCTCTTATCTCTCTTCGCCCGACGGCGCGGGTATTAAAAATAAT
>JAGBTW010000050.1 GCA_017631135.1 Alistipes sp. | reverse complement strand
GGGAAGCCAGCACCTGTGAGCTTCACGCCAAGGTCGAAGTCGATGATGTCGTACTTCTTTGCGAGCTCCCAGTGGGGTAGTGCCTCGCCCGATAATGTGTTCTCGCGCTCCACGAGCTTGACAACAACATTATCCTCGGCTCTGCGACCCTCGGGAACAATGTCTGCGGGCATATTTGGGAGCAAGACAATCTCATTTTGAAGCTCCACAGCTGCGCGGTCAGCCTCCTCTTTGAGCTGCTGTGAGCGTGTCTTGAGACCTGCCACCTCGGCCTTCTTTGCCTCGGCAGCCTCCTTCTCGCCCTTTGCCATGAGTGCGCCAATCTGCTTTGCTGCAGCATTTTGCGCTGCAAGGCAGTTGTCGAGCTCAATCTGCAATGCCTTGCGCTTGTCGTCGAGCTCCTCTATGCGTGCGATGATGGGTGCAGCATCTACGCCCTTCTTCTGTAGGCGGCGAATAGCCTCCTCTTTATTCTCTCGTAATTGCTTTAGTGTAAGCATAATCTATCGGATTTTTCTATTTCAAATGACAAAGATAACATAAAGTTGATTACGTTGTATCGTGTAGTGCGAAAAAAAATGCACTTAGCCGAGAGTTAAAGGTGACTTATCGCCCCTAAAAGGGTCTAAAGGGTTCAAAAGGGGTAGGAGGGGTCTAAAAGGGTCTAAAGAGTTCAAAAGGGTTTCAATAATCCCCCTTTGAACCCTTCAAACCCTTCGACCTCTTCGAACCCTTCACCCCCCCCTTCAGAACCCTTTGTGTCGCTATCTCTTCCCCTTGCAAAATTTCCTAATTACTTTTAGTAATTCCTAATTATTTTTCCTATCTTTGTGCGATTATATATATAGATGAACGATGACCACAAAAAAGAGATATATCGAGCTTTTGTCACCCGCCCGCAACTACGATGCTGCAATCGCGGCTATAGACTGCGGTGCTGATGCGTTATACATTGGTGCAGAGAGCTTTGGCGCGCGTCGTGGCGCGACGAACACCACCGACGACATAGCCCGCGTGGTGGACTATGCCCATCTGTTTGGCGTCAAGGTCTTTGTCACGCTCAACACCATCCTCTACGAGCGCGAGCTCAAGGAGGCCGAGGCGTTGGCACGCAGACTCATCGAGGTGGGCGTGGATGCGCTTATTGTGCAGGATATGGCATACCGCGAGATGAACCTCCCCGTGGAGCTTCATGCCTCGACCCAGGTGTGCAACATGACGCCCGAGGGTGCGCGCTTTCTCGAGGATAGTGGCTTCTCGCGTGTCATCTTGGAGCGTGCCCTCTCGATTGACGAGATACGCGCCATACGCCAGGCTACGACCGTAGACCTCGAGTGCTTCATCCATGGTGCAATATGCGTGGGTCATAGCGGTCGCTGCTACCTCTCGCGCTCGCAGTCTACGCGCTCGGGCAACCGTGGCGAGTGCTCACAGCCCTGCCGCCTGACCTACGACCTTGTTACGGAGCGCGGCGAGAGGCTCATAAGCGGAAAACACCTGCTCTCGGTCAAGGATTTCGACCTCTCGGAGCGCATAGGCGAGCTCATAGATGCGGGCGTGGTGTCGTTCAAGATTGAGGGTAGACTCAAGGATGACAACTACATCAAAAATGTCGTTAGCTACTACCGTCGTAAGATTGACGAGGCGCTGGCTACGCGCCCCGATTGTGTGCGTGCCTCGGTGGGTCGCTCCGAGATAGAGTTCGACCCCGACCCCAAGAAGAGTTTTACGCGTGACGGTGGCGAATATATGTACTCGGGTAAGAGGGCAGGTGTCGCCTCGTTCCTCACGCCCAAGGCTGTGGGCGAGTATGTGGGATGTGTGGCTACAACCACGAAGCGCGACTTCAGGCTTGTGGGCAAGGTGTCGCTAAATGCTGGCGATGGCATCTGTGTCATCACCCCCGAGGGTGTCGTGGGCACGAATGTAAACCGCGTTGAGGGTGGTGTTGTCGAGCCCAACCGCATGGAGGGCATCAAGGCGGGCATGGAGGTGTACCGCAACTATGACCACCGCTTCACGCAGGCTGTGGAGCGTAGTCGCACGCGTCGTGCTGTGGATGCGGAGTGTCGTGTGACGTTGTGTGGCGAGGGCATCAAGGTGTGTTACACCGACGAGGAGGGCTTCAGCGTGGATGTGGAGCGTAGCATGGCGCTGGATGTGGCAAAGAGTGTGGATAAGATGCGCTCGGTAGCCGAGGAGCAGATGGCAAAGAGTGGTGATAGCATCTTCCGCATCACGCGCGTATCGGTCGAGGGTGCGGAGTGGTTTGCAACGGCCAAGGTTCTTGCCGAGGTGCGCCGCGAGGCGTTGTCTATGCTTGCTGCGAAGCGCATGATGCGCACCATAGCCCACGACATACGCACCGATAGTGGCGAGGCGCGCTTCCCCATCGAGAGGCTTGGGGCGGAGTACAACGTAGTAAACTCACTCTCGCGCTGCTTCTACCTCAAGCATGGCGTAGAGCATATCGTCGACGGCCTCGACCTGTGGGCTACGACCGTGGGTGAGAGGGTCATGGAGTCGAGCTACTGCATACGCCGCGAGATTGGCGAGTGTTTGAAAAAGGGGTCAAAATTGCGCGATAGGCTCTACATCGAGCATGGTCGCCACCGCTATCGCCTCGACTTCGACTGCGCAAAGTGTCGCATGTCGCTCATCGATTGTACGAACAACGAAATAAAACGATAGAGAGATACTATGATTAAGCAACTTACACCCCATATCCCCGATTATGAGCTCCTCGACACTGGCGAGGGCGAGAAGTTGGAGCGCTTTGGTCGCTATGTTGTGCGCCGCCCCGAGCCCCAGGCTATATGGCGCAAGAGCCTCGACAAGGGCGTGTGGCTCAAGGCCGATGCGTCGTTTTTGCGTGACTCGAAGAGCGAGGAGCGTGGCGAGTGGCGCATGAAGCCCGAGATGCCCTCGCGCTGGACTGTGCGCTTCGACTACAAGGATATGCACCTACGCATGCGCTTGGCGCTAACGTCGTTCAAGCATGTGGGCATCTTCCCCGAGCAGGCAGCCAACTGGGAGTTCATCTACGACACCATCCACGAGTTGAGAGGTCAAGTGGGCATCGACCGCCCCAAAGTGTTAAACCTCTTTGCTTATACGGGAGGTGCTACGCTCGCGGCGCGCGCTGCGGGTGCGGATGTCACACATGTGGATTCGGTGAAGCAGGTCGTTACATGGTCGCGTGAGAACATGGAGTCGTCGGGCTTGGATGGCGTGCGCTGGATAGTTGAGGATGCCACAAAATTTGTTGAGCGCGAGGTGCGTCGTGGCAATAAGTACCATGGCATCATCCTCGACCCTCCCGCCTATGGTCGTGGCGCTAATGGCGAGAAGTGGGTGCTGGAGAGCGACATCTGCCACATGTTGGAGTCGTGTGCCGAGTTGTTGGAGGGTGAGAACGCCTTTCTTGTGCTGAATTTGTACTCTATGGGCTTGTCGTCGATGTTGGCGCGCACAGCTGTGCACCAGGCATTTGGAGCACCCAAGATGGAGCAGATGGGCGAGCTATACTTCGAGGATGGCTCTGCGAAGCAGATACCTTTCGGCACTTACTACCGCTTCAAGAGATAGGCGCGATGCGTGAGTTGGGTAGCATATTTTGGTCGTTTTTGAAGATTGGTGCCTTCACCTTCGGTGGCGGCTATGCCATGATACCCATCATCCAGCACGAGGTAATCAATAGGCGCAAGTGGCTCTCGGAGCGCGAGTTCTCGGATTTGCTGACCCTCGCACAAGCCGCCCCAGGACCTATATCGCTCAATACGGCGGTCTTTGTGGGGTATAAGCAGCGCAACTACCTCGGTGCGTTGGCTGCGATATTGGGTGTCGTCGTGCCCTCGTTCGTAATCATACTGCTGGTGGCTATGTTCTTTGCCAACATACGCAACAACCACTGGGTAGATGCGGCATTTAGGGGCATGCGCCCCGCCGTCGTCGCGCTCATCGTAGCACCCATCGTGGGTCTGACGAAGGGCATGCGCTGGTGGATGGTGGCTGTGGCACTGGCTACGGCAGTCGTGGTGTGGCACTTCGGCGTGTCTCCCATTTGGTTCTTAATAGGTGGCGCTGTTGTGGGTGTGCTGTGGGCTGCCCATCGAGGAAGGAGGGTAAAACTATGATGGGTGTGCTGTTCCAGCTCTTTGTGAGTTATTTGAAGATAGGCTTCTTCGGCTTCGGTGGCGGCTATGCCATGCTCTCGCTCATACACAGCGAGGTTGTGGAGCAGAATGGCTGGCTCACCAATGGCGAGTTCTCGGACATTGTCGCCGTGTCGCAGATGACGCCTGGACCTATAGCCATCAACTCCGCCACATATATCGGCTACGAGGTTGCGGGTGTGTGTGGCTCGGTGGTCGCTACGGTGGCTGTATGCCTACCTGCGCTCACGCTCATGATGCTCATCACGCGCTTCTTCCTCCGCCTGCACGACAACCGTTACGTCAAGGGC
>JAGBTW010000049.1 GCA_017631135.1 Alistipes sp. | reverse complement strand
GTAACTACTGTGCCGATATTCTCACCGCGCATCACCTTCTCAAGGTTGCCTGGTGTATCCATGTCGAAGACCATGAGTGGGAGGTGGTTTTCTCGGCAGAGGGTAAATGCCGTCTGATCCATCACCTTCAAGCGGCGTGCCAACACCTCGTCAAAGGTTATGGTGTCGAACTTTGTTGCTGTGGGGTCCTTCTCAGGGTCGGCAGTGTAGATGCCATCAACACGCGTGCCCTTGAACATTATGTCTGCCTCAATCTCTATGCCACGCAACGCCGATGCTGTGTCGGTAGAGAAGTATGGGTTTGAGGTGCCGCCACCGATGATGACTACATATCCAGCCTCGAGGTACTCCAACGCCTTAGCCTTTGAGTAGTACTCGCCGATAGGCTCCATGCGAATAGATGTGAGCACCTTGCACTTTACGCCTGCTGACTCGAGTGCCGACTGCAAGGCGAGAGAGTTGATTATTGTTGCAAGCATGCCCATCTGGTCGCCCTTGACGCGGTCGAAGCCGCGACCTGCGCCCTGAATACCACGGAAGATGTTACCGCCACCGATGACGATGCCCACCTCGACGCCCATGGCGTGTATCTGCTTAATCTGCTGTGCATAAGAGTTTAACACCTCGACATCGTGGCCATAGTTCTGTGCACCCTGCAACGACTCACCGCTGAGCTTGAGTAGTATTCGCTTGTATTTTGACGTAGTCATAGTTTTTTGTTTTAATTAAAAAAGATGCTAATCAAACGCGAAGATAGTGATTTTCTTGGGAAATAACAATAGATAAGTTCCATAAATCTAATCTTTGTTAAAGATAATTCCCCAACTTTTGCAATATGTGGGCTTATTAACAAAAATAATTCGTATATTTGTATCTTGAATATTTGTGTTGTTGGAACAACAAAATAGCCAACATCACCCCTTTTTATTGAAATGATATGGCAGGAAATCACACATATAAACACTTGAATAATGTAGACTCCCCCAAGGCGCTGCGCCGCATGAGTGTTGGCGAACTTCGGGAGTATGTCGACGATGTACGCCACTACATTCTCGAGTGTTGCGCCGTAAACCCTGGTCACCTCGGCTCGAGCCTCGGTACTGTGGAGCTCACCGTGGCACTGCACCATGTATACAACACGCCCCACGACCGCATAGTTTGGGATGTGGGACACCAGGCCTATGCACATAAGATTATCACAGGTCGTCGTGACGCCTTTGTCGACAACCGCAAGCGCGGTGGCATAAGTGGCTTCCCACGCATGGCCGAAAGCCCATACGACAACTTTGGCGCTGGACACTCCTCGGTGAGCATCTCTGCAGCCTTTGGCATCGCCAAGTCTATGGAGCTGCGTGGCGAGGAGCAACATGTTGTTGCGGTGATTGGCGATGGTGCACTCACTGGAGGTCTCGCCTTTGAGGGACTAAACAATGCGGGTGCTTCGCCCAATACCGACATCCTTGTCATCCTCAACGACAACGAGATGTCTATAGATAAGCCTGTGGGTGCTCTCGACCACTATCTGCTTCGCATATCTACGTCGAAGTGGTACAATAAATTCAAGAGTTCGCTGTGGGGTATACTCTCAAAAACACCTTGCATACTTAAGTTAGCAAGAAAGACTGGTAATGCCGTAAAGCATGGCGTACTCAACAACAGCAACCTTTTTGAGAGTCTTAACTTCCGATATTTCGGCGTTGTGGATGGCCACAACCTCGAGGAGCTTATCAGCACTCTGCAGAGCCTCAAGGAGATTGGAGGCCCCAAGTTGTTGCACATAAAGACCACAAAGGGCAAGGGTTATGCCCCCGCCGAGCAAGACCCATCTATATGGCACGCCCCAGGTCGCTTCGACATAGCTACGGGCAAGCGCATACCCAACAAATACACCGCCGAGCGCTACCAAGATGTCTTTGGACAGACACTCCTCGATCTTGCACAGATGGACGAGCGCATCGTTGGCGTAACACCCGCCATGCCTTCAGGCTGCTCGATGAACATCATGATGCGCGAGATGCCCGAGCGTTGCTTCGACGTTGGCATTGCCGAGGGTCATGCCGTGACCTTCTCGGCAGGACTCGCTGCTGCGGGAAGCCGCCCCTTCTGCAATATCTACTCGTCGTTCATGCAGCGTGCTTATGACAATGTCATCCACGATGTAGCACTTCAGAACCTCCCCGTTGTGCTCTGCCTCGACCGCGCAGGACTTGTTGGAGAGGATGGTGCTACACACCACGGAGCCTTTGACTTGGTATATTTCAGCTGTGTTCCCAATCTCACAATCGCTGCGCCACGCAACGAGTGGCAGTTGCGACAGATGATGTACGCAGCAACAAAGAGGGAGTCCCCCACCGTGATACGCTATCCTCGAGGCTTGGGCGAGGGTGTAGAGTGGCGCAACACAGAGTTCGTGGATACAGATATGCGTAGTGAGGAGCTCAAGGCGGGTAGCGACGTGGCTATCATCGCTGTGGGCACAATGGCAAACGTGGCGTTGAGGGCTGCCGAGCGCAGCACACAGAGCATCGCAGTGTACGACCTACGCTATGTTAAACCTCTTGATGTGGAGATGCTTGACTCGATAGCCTCGCGCTTTACGAAGATTATAACCATCGAGGATGGCGCTGTGCGTGGTGGCGTGGGCGAAACCATCGCAGCGCACTTTGCACGCTCACCCTACAACCCAAAGGTTAAAAACCTCGGTATTGGAGATGAGTTTGTCGAGCATGGTAAGCCCGCAGAGCTATATGCCGACTGTGCATACGACGAGAGCGCTGTAGTTGAGGCTATAGAAGCGATGTAGTTGTATTATTATGAACTAAATAAAATAAATAATTAAAAATAAGATAGTTATGAAGAGAATTCTTGTTACAGGTGCGACATCAGGCATTGGTCGTGCCACAGCACTTAAGTTGTCAGCTCCCGACACAGAGATTATCATCACAGGTCGTCGTCGCGACCGTCTCGAGGCACTCAAGCAGGAGATCGAGGCAAAGGGTGCAGCATGCACCGTGCTAAACTTCGATGTTCGCTCCGAGGCGGAGTGCATCGAGCACCTCACACCCCTTGGTCGTGTCGATATACTCATCAACAACGCGGGTCTCGCAGCGGGCTTGGAGCATATCGACCGTGGCGACTCACGCGACTGGGATGCTATGATTGACACCAATGTCAAGGGTCTGCTCTATGTAACAAAGATTATCAGCCACGCCATGGTTGAGGCTGGCAAGGGCGGTCACATCATCAACATCGGCTCTATCGCTGGCACAGAGCCCTACGAGAATGGTGCTGTATATTGCGCCTCGAAGCATGCTGTGCATGCCATCTCACAGGCTATGCGTGCCGACTTGTTGAGCGCAGGCATCAAGGTTGGCGAGGTGCGCCCCGGCATGGTCGAGACAGAGTTCTCGGAGGTGCGTTTCCACGGCGACAAGGAGCGTGCAGCGGGCGTATACAAGGGTGTTGAGGCTTTGCAGGGCGAGGACATCGCCGAGGCTATCCACTGGATGCTCAACCTCCCCGCACACATGAACGTCAACGACATTGTGCTTATGCCTACATGTCAGGCAGGTGCATACTACACATATCGCAAGTAAAACCTACGACCTACTATGAAACTGCGCTTTAGAACCATACTCACCCTCGCTTTTGTTGGCATCGCTGCAGCGGCTGTAGCTTGCACACCCGACAATAGCGGCACTCCAAAACCCGAGCCCGAGCCCACAAAGCCCGCGGCAGAGCGCTTCGAGGTGTTCCAGATGCTCCACCCCACCGAGGGTGATATACCCTACCGCATACCCGCAATAACCACCACGCGCAGTGGTCGACTTGTTGCGGCTGCGGACTACAGACATAGTGGCACCGACATAGGTGTTACGGACAAGGGACGCATCGACCTACACTACCGCATATCAGATGATAATGGTAACACATGGAGCGATGTTATGACCCTTATCGAGGGCAAGGGAGCCGAGGCTACCGACTTTATGAGTGTGGGCTATGGCGACCCCTGCATCGTGGCAGACAGAGAGTCTGACCGCGTGCTTATGTTGTCGTGCGCGGGCAATGTGTCGTTCCAAAATGGCACACGCCGCAACCACCAGTGCATCGCGCGCTTCTATAGTGAGGATGGCGGTAAGACATGGGGCGCACCCGAAGATATTGCCGAGAGCATATATGCGCAGTTCGATGGCTCGAAGTATGGTCCTGTGCGCTCTATGTTCGTAGCTTCGGGACGTATCATGCAGAGTAGAAGTGTCAAGGTGGGTGCATACTACCGCCTCTACTGTGCCGTACTTGTGCGCGACAAGAGTGCCAAGCACATGAACTATGTGCTCTACTCTGACGACTTTGGTGGTAACTGGAGCGTGCTTGGAGATATAGACACCCCAGCAGTATACAACACTGCTGATGAGCCCAAGGTTGAGGAGTTGCCCAATGGCGCGCTCCTTATCAGCTCACGTTATAGCGGTGGTCGCTACTACAACATCTATACATTTACGGATGTTGCATCGGGCGCTGGGCGCTGGGACGACGCTGTATTCTCGGGCGCAATAAGCAATGGCGTGGAGGCGAAGGATAACTCTACAAATGGCGAGGTTATGGTGCTCCCCGTTGTGCGCACAGCCGACAACGAGCCCATGCACATCATTTTGCAGTCTCTGCCTCTTGGTCCCGAGCGCAAGAATGTGGGTATCTACTACAAGGAGCTTGCCTCGGAGGATGACTATCTCTCGCCCTACGAGATTGCAGCCGACTGGGATGGTGTGAAGCAAATTACCTCGCTCAACTCGGCATACTCAACTTTTGCATGGCAGCATGACAATCGCCTTGCGTTCCTCTACGAGGAGGAGACACATGGCAAGAGTAACTTCGCATACGGCGGCTATACAATCGTCTACGAGTGCCTCTCGATTGAGGATATCACAGACGGCAAATATAGCTATCGCAAGTAATAAAATAAAGGTGTAGATTATGAATTTTTGGAAGACATTTGGAGCTTCGCTCCTGGCTTTTGTTGTAGTATCGGCTTTTGTTGTGGGTGGTATCATATCACTCTTCATCAGCACACTACTATCGTTGGAAGTAAAGGATAACTTCGTGAAGGAGCAGAGTGTTCTCTATATAAACATCGCAGAGAACATCACAGATGCACCCACAGCCTCACCATTGGGTGTTTTTGACCCCTCGACGATGACCATGTTGGAGCCTGTGACAATCCTCCAGGCGCTCACAGCCATCGAGAATGCCGCAAGCGACGAGTGTATAAAGGGTATATGCATCCACTGTGATGGTCTTGGCACAATCTCGGCTGCCAATATCGAGGAGCTGCGCACAGCACTCGAGCGCTTCAAGGCTTCGGGTAAGTTTGTTGTAGCCTACGACGACACCTACACACAGAGCGAGTACTACCTTGCTACGGCTGCCGACAAGATTCTTATCACCCCCGAGGGTTCACTCGAGTGGCGAGGTATAGCCTTCACCACACTCTTCCATAAGGGTCTTATGGATAAGCTCGATGTCAAGGCAGAGATATTCCGCCCCACAGCGTGCAAGTTTAAGAGCGCCGTAGAACCTATCTTCCGCACCAATATGTCGCCCGAAAACCGCTTGCAGATGGAGGTGTTGGCGACATCTATGTGGAACGACATAGTTAATGATGTTGCCACAAGTCGCAATCTCAATGCAGACAACCTCAAGCAGTATGCAGCAAACCTCGAGATAAACACTTCGGAGGATGCTCTTGCGCGCGGTATGATTGACCAAATAGCCTACGAGGATGAGTTGTTTAACATCTATAGTGAGTATGGTGTTGAGCGCAACGAGTATGGTCTGCATAACACCATATCGCTCTACGACTACATCACCTATATTAATATATCGCCCATGCGCGTATCGGTGGGTGATAATAGCGCTATTGAGGATGCAGATAAACCTCTTATTGCTATCATCTATGCCGAGGGTCAGATTGTCGACGGTAACATGTATATGGATGGTTATGTCTATGGCTCGCGCCTCGCGGAGGAGTTGCGTCAGGCACGTCTTGATAAGAGTACCAAGGCTGTTGTTGTGCGCGTAAACTCGCCTGGTGGCTCGGCTCTTGCCTCGGATGTTGTATGGCGCGAAATGTCACTGTTGCAGGAGACAAAGCCTGTTGTTATATCTATGGGTGATATGGCAGCAAGTGGTGGCTACTACATCTCTGCTCCTGCCGACTACATCTTTGCAGATAAACTCACGCTGACAGGCTCTATAGGTGTGTTTGGTGTTATTTACAACATCGAGAATACACTTAAGAACAAGCTTGGCATCACAATAGACTCTGCCGAGACCTCGCCATCGGCTGGTGGAGTTAACATATTCAAGGCTCTCACCCCAGAGCAGAAGAAGAGCCTCTCTACATCTATTGATAGAGTATACACCACTTTCACCTCGCATGTTGCCGAGGGTCGCAACATTCCGATTGACGAGGTGTTGAAGATTGCCGAGGGTAGAGTGTGGAGTGGTAGTAACGCTGTGGAGATAGGTCTTGTGGATGAGATTGGTGGTCTTACACACGCCGTAGCAAAGGCTACGCAGCTTGCGGGTCTCAAGAAGGGTTATGCACTTTATGAGTTTAACGCTCCTCTCACACCATTCGAGGAGTGGCTCGAGAGCATGGGTACCACAACAGCCACGAAGATGGGCTTCGACTATAACAACATCTATCATAACGATATTAAAGAGTTCTTTATAGAGTACCCCATGTTCATAACCGACGGAGGTATTCAGGCTATCTTGCCAGGTGATTTGAAGTTAGACTTATAAAAATATAATATATAACATATCATATATGAACGAACAATTAGAACAATTATTAAAGAGTATCATACACCCCGAGACAAACGAGAATATCGTAGATAGTGGTTTTGTTGACCGCGCAGATAGGGGTGAGGATGGCTCTGTGGCTATAACATTGCGCTTTCAGAAGGCGCGCGACCCCTTTGCACAGAAGATTAAGCGTCAGGTAGAGGAGCTCATGAAGGCTACCTTCCCCGAGAACAACACCATGGTCATCATCCGCGAGGCAGCTCCCAAGCCACGTCGCAAGGAGAATATAACCACCACAACCGAGATATGCCGTATCATTGCTGTAGCATCAGGTAAGGGTGGTGTTGGTAAGTCTACCGTTACTGCCAACCTCGCTGTGGCACTACGCCAGCGCGGCTATAATGTCGGTATCCTCGATGCGGACATCTATGGTCCTTCACAAACAAAGATGTTTGGCGTTGAGGGTTACATCCCCGAGGCAGAGCGCGACGAGGCGGGTAACGACTTTATCATCCCTGCGCAGTCGTTGGGCATCAAGGTTATGAGCATAGGCTTCTTCATCAAGCCCACAGATGCACTTATGTGGCGCGGTGGCATGGCTGTGAATGCTCTACACCAGCTTATCCACCAAACACGTTGGGGTAAGTTAGACTACCTCCTTATCGACCTTCCTCCAGGAACAGGTGATATACACCTCTCCATTATCAATGAGATAAAGATTGCGGGCTCGGTCATCGTCTCTACACCCCAGCAGGTTGCTGTAGCTGATGTTGTGCGCGGTGTCGAGATGTTCCGCCACCCCCAGGTAAATATTCCTGTGTTGGGTGTTGTTGAGAACATGGCGTGGTTCACACCCGAGGAGTTGCCCGAGAATAAGTATTATCTCTTTGGTAAGGGTGGCGCGAAGCAGTATGCCAAGGGCGCTGGTGTCGACTTATTGGGTCAGATACCCATTATCCAGTCAATCATGGAGGGTAGTGACGAGGGTCGCCCTGC
>JAGBTW010000048.1 GCA_017631135.1 Alistipes sp. | reverse complement strand
GTTCGGCTTGGCAGATAAGGTATCTTATGTCTCTACTGGTGGTAGTGCTTTGCTCGAGTACATGGAGGGCAAGGAGTTGCCAGGTGTTGCTGCTATCCGCAAGTAATTTATTGTGATAAGGGGCATCTACTGCCGCTAACAAATTATCGTGGCAATGGGCAGTACACCATAGTACAGCCCATCGCTGCGAAATTCGCCGAGCGTTATGTCTAACCCCTTCTAACAATAAATTTAAGCTGTAATTAAAGATTACAAATTCAAATTTCAGATAAATGAAAAGATTAACTTTTATCCTTGCATCTGCATTACTTATGACCGCATGTGCAACAAACGCCGACAAGCAGGCTGACGTAGTGCCCGCTATCGACATCAACAACTTCGACGAGTCTATCGCTCGCAACGATGACTTCTACCAGTGGGCTACAGGTGGCTGGCAGAAGAACAACCCTCTTAAGCCCGAGTACTCTCGCTATGGCTCATTCGACGTACTCCGCGAGAACAACGAGATTCGCATCAACGAGCTCTTCGGCGAGATGGCAAAGAGCGAGGCAGCTTTTGGCAGCGTAGAGCAGAAGATTTCTGACCTTTATAAGATGGGTCTCGACGAGGAGCGTCTTAACAAGGAGGGTGCAGAGCCTATCCGCGAGGCGCTTAACACAATCTTTGCTACAGAGAGCCGCGAGGCGCTTATCGCATCTATCGCTAACCTCCACATCGACGGCATCGGCGCATTCTTCTATGCATACCCCGCTGCAGACCTCGAAGATAGCAACATGAACATCCTCTACATGGAGCAGGGTGGTCTTGGCATGGGCAACCGCGACTACTACACTGACCAGCAGAACGCCGAGCTCAAGGCGGGCTACCGCGAGTACCTCGCAAAGATCTTCACTCTTGCAGGTGTTGAGGGCGACGTAGAGAAGTTAGTTGAGAATGTTATGGCTATCGAGGATCGTCTCGCTGCAAAGCACTGGACAAACGTTGAGTGCCGCGACATCGTTAAGGGCTACAACCCCTACACCTACGAAGCATTCAAGGCCGAGTACAAGGGCATAGATTGGGACGCATACTTTGGTGCTATGGGCGTTAACGACATCAAGAAGATTGTCGTAAGCCAGCCCTCATCATTCGCTAACACACTCGCTACATTGCAGTCTGCATCGCTCGATGAGCTCCGCTCTTACATCGCTGCACACTACATCAGCTCTGCATCTTCATACTTGAGCGAGGAGTTCGCAGTGGCATCATTCGAGTTCTTCGGCAAGACAATGTCTGGCACACAGGAGATTCGTCCTCGTTGGAAGCGCGCTATGAGCGTGCCTAACTCTATCTTGTCAGAGGCAGTAGGTCAGATGTACGTTGCGAAGTACTTCCCCGAGAGCGAGAAGGCTCGCGTAGAGGAGATGGTTGCAAACATCCAGAAGGCATTCTCAAAGCACATCGAGGCTCTCGACTGGATGGGCGAGGATACAAAGGCCAAGGCACAGGAGAAGCTCGCTGCATTCACCGTTAAGATTGGCTACCCCAACAAGTGGAAGGACTACA
This sequence comes from Alistipes sp., assembly GCA_017631135.1. Classification (GTDB taxonomy): domain Bacteria; phylum Bacteroidota; class Bacteroidia; order Bacteroidales; family Rikenellaceae; genus Alistipes. The sequence goes on along the minus strand of JAGBTW010000048.1, from coordinate 2,098 downwards.
CAACACTCGTTGTAGACCCCGCAAAGAGCTACTGGGCAAATGTTGTAGAGGCAAACCGCTGGTACACAGCTGACTCAATGAGCGAGGTGGGCAAGCCCGTTGACCGCGCAAAGTGGTTGATGTCACCCCAGACTGTTAACGCATACTACATGCCTACAACAAACGAGATCTGCTTCCCCGCAGCTATCCTCCAGCCTCCTTTCTACAACCCCAATGCTGACGACGCTGTAAACTATGGCGCTATTGGCGTGGTTATCGCACACGAGATGACTCACGGCTTCGACGACCAGGGCTCACAGTTCGACAAGGATGGTAACATGAAGGATTGGTGGACAGCCGAGGACCGCGCAGCATTCGAGAAGAAGACCCAGGTGCTCGTAGATCAGTTCAACGCTATCGAGATTCTTCCTGGTCTCTTTGCTGACGGCAAGTTCTCACTCGGCGAGAACATCGCTGACCAGGGTGGTCTCCGCCTTGCGTTCACAGGTCTTACAGACTTTGCTTGGGCAGAGGGTCGTCCCGAGGACATCGACGGCTTCACTGGCGAGCAGCGTTTCTACATCGGTTATGCAACCCTTTGGGCACAGAACATCACCGACAAGGAGAAGGAGAACCTCACAAAGAACGACGTACACTCACTCGGTCGCAACCGCGTGAACGCTACATTGCGTAACATCCAGTCATGGTACGACGCATTTGGCGTAACCGAGGAGGATGCAATGTACATGCCTGTTGAGGAGCGCGTAACAATCTGGTAGTAGCAACCTACCATACAATATCAAGGGCTGTCCTAAAGGGACGGCCTTTTTTTTGCTTTTACACTTGGTACTTACATATTATATATAGGTATAAGACGCGCCTAAAAACCATATTTATACTGCGGCGATGCATTTATGTCCGATAATCGCCACGCATGGCACAGCCTACTCTACGCGACGAAGTTTTCATATTTGCGTCATGCGTTCCACCCCGTCTGAATAGGGAAAAATAATCTATTTATTAAAAATCATTGCTTTTTATTTTGCGGTTTGAAAAAAAGTGTTTAATTTTATAATCCGTAAAGGCAGTTAAGCACCTACTCGACACGGCACGAGCGTCGCAACGAGAGGCTTAAATGACGAGAAAAAACCTAAAAAACCTATATAACTATGAAAAACTATTCAGCAAAAGAGATTAAGAACATCGTTCTTATTGGTGCGCCTGGCGCCGGTAAAACTACCCTTGCAGAGGCAATGGCTTTCGAGGGTAAGGTAATTGACCGCAGGGGTAGCATCGAGAATAACAACACCATCTCGGACAACACAGATATCGAGCACGAGTACAAGCGCTCGATCTATTCAACAACCCTCTTCACAGAGTTCATGGACCGCAAGCTCAACATCATCGACTGCCCCGGTTCAGACGACTTCTGTGGTTCGCTCTTCTCGGCATTTAAGGTTGGTGACGTGGGTATCATGGTCCTCAATGCACAGAATGGTTGGGAGGTAGGCTCGGAGCTTCAGTCTCGCTATGCACGCATCCTTAACAAGCCACTTATCGGCGTTGTTAACCAGCTCGACGGCGACAAGGCTAACTACGAGGCTACACTCGAGGGCATCCGCGCGAACTCTTCAGTTAAGCCCGTTATCGTTCAGTATCCCGTAAACCAGGGCACAGGCTTCGACTCATTCATCGACGTATTGATGATGAAGCTCTACAAGTTCGTAGACGAGAACGGCAAGCGCGAGGAGCATCCTATCCCCGAGAGCGAGATGGAGCGCGCACAGGCTTTGAACCAGGAGCTCGCAGAGGCTGCTGCAGTATACGATGACGCACTCATGGAGCTCTACTTCGAGAAGGGTTCACTCACACAGGACGACATCCGCGCAGGTTTGAAGCTCGGCGTATCGAAGCGTGACATCATGCCTATCTTCTGTGCTTCAGGCAAGCGCGACATAGGTACAAAGCGCCTCATGGAGTTCATCATCAACGTAGGTCCTGGTCCATTGAAGGCGCCCGCATTCCTCTCAACAGAGGGCGAGGAGATCTTGGCGAACGACAACGAGCCCGCAGTAGCATTCGTATTCAAGAGCCAGATTGAGCAGCACATCGGTGAGAT
>JAGBTW010000006.1 GCA_017631135.1 Alistipes sp. | reverse complement strand
TAATCGAGGAGAGCCTCGAGTCGCTCAATGCCGATATGCGTCTTCACCGCGACGAGCTTATCGCGCACTTCCCACCACGCTACTTTGCACTGAAGATGATTGAGGGCGACAAGGAGATTACGCAGATGCTCGACTCGTCACCCCACAAGGAGCGTTGGATGAAGATGGCGTCACAGGCGCGCACCGAGATTGAGGAGGCGCTTGGTGAGGATATAGAGACCGCTATTTCTAACCAAAAGTATGGCTTTATATCAGGTGCTCTAAAGGAAACATACACAGCGGCAAAGAATATGCGAAATACGTTGAGCGATAAGCTCGATGCTATTGTTACACACCGTATTTGGGGCTTCCCCATTTTCTTTGCTATAATGTGGCTGATGTTCTATTCGACATTTGAGCTTGGAGCATATCCCCAAGAGTGGATTGAGATGGGTGTGGAGTGGCTCTACAATGCTGTGCATGGTATAATGAGTGAGGGTGCACTGCGCGACATGCTCACCGATGGTGTCATAAGTGGCGTGGGTAGCGTGTTGGTCTTCTTGCCCAACATCATGATACTCTACCTATTTATCTCGTTCCTCGAAGATTCGGGATATTTGGCGCGCGCAGCTTTTATCATGGATAAGGTTATGCACCGCATGGGTGTGCATGGTAAATCGTTCATTCCCATGGTAATGGGCTTTGGCTGTAATGTCCCCGCAGTTATGGCGTGTCGCACTATCGAGTGTCGCACATCGCGCCTCATAACCATCATGGTTGTGCCGTTTATGTCGTGCAGTGCGCGACTACCCATCTACATGATGATTATCGGCACATTCTTCGCAGCACATGCTGGCACGGTGCTCTTTGCGATGTATCTGCTCGGCATACTTATCGCCGTTATCACCGCGCGTCTTATGCGTCGATTTATGTTCCGCGAGCAAGAGGCCCCCTTTGTTATGGAGCTGTCGCCCTATCGCATACCTATGCCTCGAACTACGCTTCGCCACATGTGGAGTAAGTGTGCGCAATATCTTCGTAAGATGGGTGGACTTATACTTATCGCCTCGATTGTAGTGTGGTTGCTTGGCTACTACCCTCGTCCCAAGAGCGAAGAAGCAAACACCGCAAACTACGAGATGTCATACATGGGCATGATAGGTCAGGTTACAGAGCCTCTGTTCGAGCCTATGGATATGGATTGGCAAGCATCTGTTGCTCTTGTGTCGGGCATCCCCGCCAAGGAGATTGTTGTAAGCACATTGAGCGTGTTGTATACCCACCCCGACGACGCTGAAGCGAGCGAGGAGGAGATGGCTCACACCGTAGGCAAGCGCGTTGCGGGTAGCATGTCTACCCCCACTGCTGTGGCGTTTCTGATTTTTGCACTGCTCTACCTCCCATGTATTGCCACCATCGTGGCTATTTCTTCGGAGCTCAACTGGAAATGGGCAATAGGCTCGGCTGTGTATAATACCGCTATTGCCTGGTTGCTGGCATGGCTTGGATACCACATAACCCTTTTATTAATGTAGGCGTATGGATTGGCAGAGTATAGTAGTGGCTATCGTAGCTGTGGTTGTTGTGGTAATCATTGCGCGCAAAACATGGCGCATGTTCACATGCCACGACACATCGAAATGTATGGGGTGCAATAAAGAGTGTTCGCACCGCAAATGAGCTAATACAAATAAAACAAATAAAGGACTCTCCGAGTGGAAAGTCCTGTATTGTTATTGTCTATATTACAGACGATTAGAACTCGTCATCTGAAGGCTCTTCTGAAGAGTCTGCCAACTCGTCAGCACCCTTCAAATCATCCTCATCGTAATAGCCGTCGTTGTCGTCATCCTGTGCATCGTCAATCTTCACATCAATCTTGACCATGTAGTAAGTATCCTCTGTCTCGTAGGGTACGGTGTAGAAGAACGAACCGTCGGGTTTATCGTAGCGAGTCATTACCTCGGTAAAACCCAAGGGGTATAGAGCTTTTACCTCTGCCTGCTGCTCTGCAGAGAGGTTGTGAAAACTTGTAATTAGACGTCTCTTCTTGTTATCAGTAGCCATAATTCAATAAATATAAACTTTCGTTCAAACATTCTCTGTACGCATCACAGCGTACATTTACCTAAAATTTTCCGCAAATGTAGCGACATTTTAATAATGTGCAAACATTGCACAATATTTTTTTTATTTTTTCAATTTTTCTTCGTTGTTACAAACAATTTGTGTAACTTTACGCCATATTATGCGCGCAAAAGAGAGATGACACACGATAAAGACATACAGCGAATGCGTGAGCTCGAGTCGATGCTCGAGCACTACAACTATCAATACTACGTTGAGAACAACCCCTCGGTATCTGATTTTGAGTTCGATACCCTGCTTCGCGAGTTGCAGGAGCTCGAGGCTCGCTATCCCGAGGAGGCTGACCCCAACTCACCCACACGCCGTGTGGGAAGCGATCTTACGGCGGAGTTCGAGAGTGTAGAACACCGCTACCCCATGCAATCTTTGGCCAACACCTACTCTTCGGAGGAGCTTGGCGAGTGGGTGGATCGCATCACGCGCGAGATTGGCGAGGTGGAGTTTGTCTGCGAATTGAAGTTTGACGGCACAGCTATATCGCTATGCTACGAGAATGGTGTGCTGCAGCGCGCCGTTACGCGTGGCGATGGCAAGCGTGGCGACGATGTCACCAACAATGTGCGCACCATAGGCTCTGTGCCGATGAAGTTGCGCGGTGAGGGCTACCCTGCGGTGTTTGAAATTCGTGGCGAGATATTCATGCCTTACGCATCTTTCGACCGCCTAAATCGCGAGCGCGAGGCTGCGGGAGAAGCACCCATGGCAAATCCTCGTAACGCTGCGGCAGGAACACTCAAGCAGCAGTCATCTCAAGTGGTTGCACGCCGAGGCTTGGACTGCACACTATACCACATAGCGAGCGACAACCTACCCTTCGGCACGCATATCGAAAACCTCGAGGCTGCACGCAAGTGGGGCTTCAAGGTATCGGAGCACATGAAGGTGTGTCGCACGCGCGGGGAGATTGAAGAGTTTATAGAGTATTGGGACACCGAGCGCAAGAACCTACCCTTCGCTACCGATGGCATCGTCATCAAGGTGAACAGCTATGCACAACAGCGCACCCTCGGCTCTACGGCCAAAGCACCACGCTGGGCTGTGGCCTATAAATTCCAGGCCGAGCGCGCCCTCACGCGTCTCGTGAGTGTCGACTTCCAGGTGGGTCGCACAGGAGCTATAACCCCTGTTGCCAACCTCGAGCCTGTGCAGTTGGCGGGTACGATTGTAAAGCGCGCATCGATACACAATGCCGACCAAATTGCGGCTCTCGACATACGCCTTGGCGACATGGTCTACGTCGAGAAGGGTGGTGAGATTATCCCCAAGATTACCGAAGTAGAGCTCTCGGAGCGCCATATAGACAGTCAACCATTTGCATATATTACCCATTGCCCCGAGTGTGGCTCGGAGCTTGTGCGCTACGAGGGCGAGGCAAAGCACTTCTGTCCCAATAGCGCAGAGTGCAAACCCCAAATCATCGGTCGCATAGTCCACTTCGTAGGTCGCAAGGCGATGGATATAGAGGGCTTGGGTGGCGAGACCATTGAGCTGCTTTGGGAGAATGGAATGCTCAAAAACATAGCAGATATATACGACCTTAACCCACAGCAATTGGCAAGCCTGCCTCGCTTGGGCGACAAGTCGGCAGCCAACATCCTTGATGGCGTCAGGGAATCGAAGAATGTGCCGTTCGAGCGCGTACTCTTTGCCCTGGGCATACGTTTCGTGGGTGAGACCACAGCCAAGTATATTGCAACACATTTCCGCACTCTCGATGCCATTGCAAAGGCTACCGTAGAGGAGTTATCCGAGGCCGAGGAGGTGGGGTCAAAAATTGCGGTGGCTATCACAGAGTACTTTGCCGATGAGCGCAATCGCGAAATAGTAGAACGTCTGCGTGCTGCTGGGTTAAAGTTCGAGGTGGAGGAGAAGCGGCGCTCCTCAAATGCCTTGGAGGGTAAGAGCGTTGTCATATCGGGCAAGTTTATTGGTCGTTCGCGTGACGACATGAAGGCTTTGGTCGAGGCACATGGCGGGCGCAACCTCGCCGCGGTATCGGCAAATGTCGACTTTATCGTTGCGGGCGAGAACATGGGTCCCGCAAAGCGCCAAAAGGCAGAGAAACTTGGCGTTACAATTCTCAACGAAGAGGAGTTTATGGCACTGATAAGCGGCGATGCAATTGTGAACACAGCACCCATCACTACAGCAGAGCCTCAAGCCATAAAGAGTGAGACAAAACCAATACAAGGAACACTATTTTAGAGATAAATATGATACAGAATATGATTAAGGGAGTGGGTGTGGCACTTATCACCCCTTTCAACAATTATGAGGTAGACTACGACGCTCTTAAGCGAATGGTTGAGCACGTCATCAATGGTGGCGTAGACTATATCGTTGCGCTTGGCTCGACAGCCGAGACCGCAACGCTATCACCCGCCGAGCAGCAAAAGGTGTTACGCTTCATCATCAAGGAGACCGCCGAGCGTGTGCCCATCGTTGTGGGCATGGGTGGCAACAACACTCAAGCGTTGGTTAACAACCTCCGCATCTACGACCTGTCGGGTACAGTAGCGATATTGAGCGTTGTGCCCTACTACAACAAACCCTCACAGGAGGGCATCTATCGCCACTACATGGCCATTGCCGAGGCCTCGCCCGTGCCCGTCATATTGTACAATGTGCCAGGTCGCACAGGTGTGAACATGACAGCCGAGACAACCTTGCGCCTTGCGCATGCTACGGACAAAATCGTTGCCGTAAAGGAGGCTTCGGGTAGCATCGAGCAGATGCAGGCTATCATAGATGGCAAGCCCGAGAACTTTATGGTTATATCGGGTGATGATGGCATAACCGTGGAGCTCGTTAAGCGCGGTGGCGCGGGTGTTATCTCCGTAGCTGCAAACGCCTTCCCAGAGCGTTTCTGTCGCTGTGTGCACGATGCTTTGGAGGGCAATATTCCCGAGGCAGAGCGCGCCATGGACGGCTTTAATGAGCCTATAGCCCTGCTCTTCAAAGAGGGTAACCCCACGGGTGTAAAGACAATGACTGCCGCTATGGGCATCACACGCGCAGAGGTACGTCTGCCCTTGGTTGATGGTAGCGAGGAACTTGCCGAGTCGATAAAAAATGCTGTCGCTAAGTACGATTTGAGGTAGTTGGAGCGTTGACTCTGCAAACCATCAAACAACAACGTATGAGAAGAATTGCAACCCTACTATCACTACTTGCTATAGCAATCATCAACCCTACGCTTGCGCGTGCCCAAGCGACACAATCCCTTGTGCAGCAGGAAGTAGAGCAAGAGAAACGTGTGCCCGATGAGGATGACATCATACACCAAACGGTGTCGGTGTCATCACCCTACTACTACACAAACCT
>JAGBTW010000047.1 GCA_017631135.1 Alistipes sp. | reverse complement strand
TTGATGCACGCTATGGGTCCTAACGTAGCAGGTGTTATCGGCTCGGCAGTTGCGGCGGGTATTCTTTTGGCCTTCCTCCCCTTGTAAATTTCTTGTGATAGCGGCGCATCTGCGGCGCTTCAATCAAAGCCCCGAATGGGACGTACGAAGAGTACTACCCATCCGGGGCTTTTTCATGTCAGCGTCACATCTGCACCACTCTGACAAGAAATTTATTGTGATAGCGCCACATTAGCACCACTCTGACAATAAATTAGGTCTCACGCTAATGTGTGTATTTGAATTTAGAGAATTTAGAGAATTTAGAGAGTTTAGGGAGTATGGTGAAGTAAATCACTATGACTCCCTATTTTCATTAATTTCCCTAAATTCTCTATTATTTTTTACTATTTGACACAACTTGTCAAAAAGTGGTGGTTACTTTGCATCGTGAAATAAACGGTAAAACATAAAAAACCACTACTACTATGAAGCTTAACTATACCATCGACTGTCGCCACTGTGGCTCGCACACCGAGTACAGCGCAACCGTATACTACCGCACATTGAGCGCCGAGGAGGTGGAGCGCAAGATGCATATAGACACCGAGTGTGCCATGCGTTGTCCCGTATGTCGCTATCGTCTGAACACCACCGAGGCTGATTTCCGCTCCCAGGTGCACATCACGCGCGAGGCATAGTTGATGCATATAGTCTATACCTATATTTATATAAATAAAAATTAGTGGCTATATTTCTCGGTTACAGAAAAAAATAGTAACTTTGAGATTGAAAAGATTAATAACAACTAAACACGATATAATTATGAGCAAGATAAATATAAAGGTAGGTGACCTAATACCCGATTTTAAGAGTGTAACGCAGAGCGGAGATAGCTTCTCGCTCAACGAGTTGAAGGGCTCGCCAACGGTGCTATACTTCTACCCCAAGGACAACACCTCGGGTTGCACGCTCGAGGCAAAGAGCCTGCGCGACGGCAAGGCGGAGCTCCTCGCGCGTGGCTACAAGATTGTTGGCGTGAGTCCCGACTCGGTGAAGTCGCACCAAAACTTCTGCACGAAGCACGAGCTTAACTTCACGCTACTTGCTGACACGGACCACTCGCTCTCGGAGGCTGTGGGCGTATGGCAGCTAAAGAAGATGTGTGGCAGAGAGTATATGGGCATTGTGCGCACAACACTCTTGTTGGATGCCGATGCACGCGTGACACACATCATCGAGAAGGTCGACACGAAGGACTCTTACGGTCAGATTATCAAGCTCTTGGATAAGAAATAATAAAATAAAAATATAAAACAAAATAAAAGTATGGCAGAGAAAGTACAGGTTAACGCTGACAAGCTGAAAGTGTTGTCGGCGGTGATGGATAAGATTGAGAAGGACTTTGGCAAGGGCTCTATCATGCGCATGTCGAGCGAGACGGTGGCAGATGTTCCCGTAATCCCCACAGGCTCAATCACCCTCGACATGGCGTTGGGCGTAGGTGGCTACCCCAAGGGTCGTGTAATCGAGATTTTTGGTCCCGAGTCGTCAGGTAAGACAACCCTCGCAATACACGCTATTGCCGAGGCACAGAAGGCGGGAGGCATCGCAGCGTTCATCGACGCGGAGCACGCCTTTGATAGCTACTATGCGCAGAAGTTGGGCGTAGATGTCGACAACTTGCTTGTGTCGCAGCCCGACAATGGCGAGCAGGCATTGGAGATTGCCGACTCGTTGATTCGCTCGAGCGCCATCGACATCATCATCATCGACTCTGTAGCGGCGCTCACGCCCAAGGCGGAGATTGAGGGCGACATGGGTGACTCGAAGATGGGTCTCCAGGCACGCCTCATGTCACAGGCATTGCGCAAGCTTACGGCGTCAATATCGAAGACAAAGACCGTTTGTATCTTCATCAACCAGCTTCGCGACAAGATTGGCGTGGTATATGGTAATCCAGAGACTACAACGGGTGGTAACGCCCTTAAGTTCTATGCCAGCGTGCGCATCGACATTCGCCGTGCTTCGGTAATCAAGGATGGCGAGGAGCAGCTCGGTACACGCACCAAGGTTAAGGTCGTGAAGAACAAGGTTGCGCCCCCATTCAAGAAGGCGGAGTTCGACATCATGTTCGGTGAGGGTATCTCAAAGATGGGCGAGATTATCGACCTTGGCGTGGACTATGAGATTATCAAGAAGTCTGGCTCGTGGTTCTCGTATGGCGACAAGAAGATTGGCCAGGGTCGCGACTCGGTGAAGGAGGCTCTCAAGAACGACCCCGCACTCATGGAGGAGATTGAGATGCGCGTGCGTCAGGCGATGAGCGAGGCTTCGCAGCGATAGGAACGCGATAAGAATAGTGTTAAACACAACCCAAACACGGCTACCAGTGGGGTAGTCGTGCTTTGGCGTATAGATAAATTAGTGTGGTATGAAGTATACACCCGAGGATGAAATACTCATAGAGGAGAAGTGGCAAGAGCTGCAGGATGAGTGCCGCAAGGCGAAGGTGTGCAAGCGAGAGGACGATTGGCAGTTTGTCAAGCGCGCCTTTCTGTTGGCAAAGGAGGCGCATAAGGGTGTGCGCCGCCGCTCGGGCGAGCCATACATCATCCACCCGATAGAGGTGGCGATAATCTGTGTCCGCGAGATAGGCCTCGGCAAGAAGTCGGTGGTTGCTGCACTCTTGCACGACGTGGTAGAGGATACGGAGTACACCGTCGAAGACATATCGCGCATCTTCACGCCCAAGATAGCCTCGATGGTTGAGGGACTGACGAAGATGGCGGGCGTCTACAAGAATGACAGCACGGAGCAGGCGGAGTACTTCCGCAAGGTGCTGCTCACGCTCTCGGACGACGTGCGCGTCATCATTATCAAGATTGCCGACCGCCTGCACAACATGCGCACGCTGGGTGCCATGCCCCGCAACAAGCAGATAAAGATTACGAGCGAGACAATATACCTCTTCGTGCCGCTGGCATATCGCCTGGGTCTGCACGCCATAAAGAGCGAGCTCGAGGACTTGTGCATGAAGTATCGCTTCCCCGAGGAGTACGAGGAGATACGCCGCAAGATTGACGCTACGAAGAGCAAGCGCGAGGATTATATCGAGCGCTTTATAGCACCAATACGCGAGGTGCTGGACCGCAATAAGTTTCAATACGAAATATCGGCACGCGTAAAGAGCATATACTCCATTTGGAAC
>JAGBTW010000046.1 GCA_017631135.1 Alistipes sp. | reverse complement strand
TTGACGGCTTTGCAAGTGCTGGCTCGACAGGTGCAATGATGGTGGGCTCGATGCAGGTTATCAAGCCTATCGAGGGTGTCATCCGCCCCGTGCTCGCAACGCTCATACCCACAATATCATCAGAGAAGGGCATCCAGCGCGGTGTATTGATGGATGTGGGTCTCAATGTAGACGCCAAGCCCGAGGTATTGGCGCAGTATGGTCTTCTTGGCTCAATCTACGCGAAGTCGGCGCTCCAGATGGAGAACCCCCGCGTCGCACTCCTCAACATCGGCGAGGAGGAGGGCAAGGGTAATGCCCAGGCAAAGGCTACGTATGACCTCATGAAGGAGGATAAGCGCTACAACTTCGTCGGAAATGTTGAGTCATCGTATATCTTCACTGGTAAGATTGCAGATGTCGTTGTGGCAGATGCATTTGTCGGCAACAGCATATTGAAGATGGCAGAGGCGTTGTACCGCATCAACTTCCGCCTTGGTGGTGGCAAGCCACGCTTCAAACTATGGCTACGCCCCATCCTCGGCCGCATAATACCAAAACTATACTGGCAGCACGACTTCTGGGATTCGATGAACGCCGAGAGCGTTGGTGGTCTTCAGGTTATGGGTGTCAATGCCCCCGTTATGATTGGCCACGGCAGCTCTTCAGCGCGCGCCATCTGCAGCATGGTGCTCTCTATGGAGCGCGACATCAAGAGTAACTTCCCCGCCAAACTTCGCGAGGCACTCAAGGAACACAACAACGCAAACAAGGAGGAGTAGAAGATGAAGATTGCAAAATATACTCTCGCGCTAATCCTTCTTATGGGTCTTATGTTTACGGGTTGCGAGACACCCGAAGGCGATGTTAAGAACCCTAATCAAGAGGAGAACACTGGCGAGACAGGTGACAACACCGACAACAACGATGGTGGCAGCACCGAGGAGGATGGCAAAGAGGAGGAGGATAACTCATGGATTGAGAATCCCACGCCCATGCCCGAGGCGACATACGCACTTAATGATCGCATCTCGGTGATGAGCCTCGTGACATACGCTGACGGTCTGCGCAACGACTACATCACCTTCTACGACGAGGCTACGGGATATGCTCTATACACCGACATCTACACCGCAGATAGCAACACTATGCTTCCTACGGGCAGATATCTCCTCTCTAACGATATGGTAGATACCGTTTACTACGAGTGGAGCTACTTCACGCCCTACACCAACAGCGACCTCTATCGCTTTACTGAGGGCTGGCTCGAGATTATCACCGATGGAGAGCACTCATCGGGCTACCCATACCACAAGATTCGCGGTTACTTCGTAATGGAGAGTGGCGAGAGCATATCTGTAGATTGGGAAGGTACTATAATCGAGAAGAGAAGTTCTTATGAATAGATTATAAAGTCTATTATACAAAAAATAGGAGTTGAGCGATTGCCCAACTCCTATTTTTTATTTTATAGTCCAAGCCATCTACTCCTTGGCGATCTTTGTCAACTCAATCTCAAAGTCTGACAACACATTCATATAGTTAATGAACGCCTCGTAAGCCGAGCCATAGGGGTTGAAGTATGAGTGCACATCGCCATCAGAGAACCACTTTGTTGCCATATAGTAGAAGTGGTCAGAGTTCTGCATGAAGTGCCATACATACTCAAAGTCCTTGTTCTTCGCCTTCTTAACCTTTGGAGCAAGAGAGTACAACTTCTCGAATGCCTCGTTCTGAAGGTCGTTGCCGAGCCATGCAGTAACATCGCGCTCCTCGTCTGCCCAAGACATGGCATAGGGGCTGTGCAATACTGCTACGGGCTGCAACTTCTTTGACGCCTCGCTCACGGTAGCAAACTCTACCTCGCCAGTAGCCAACATCGCTGCGGGCAACGCCTTGAAGAAGTCGAAGATGCCAGTAGAAGCCTTTTGGTGCTCACCAAAGGTCTCATAGTCCATAAAGAGGTTAACAACATCGCCTGTCTCTGCTGCTACCCAACCAGCGAACTTATCTGCCGTGAGTGGCCACTCCGACCAACCCTCGTTAGAGAAACGGAAAGCGATGTCGTCAGAGAGCTTGTAGTTGCGCAACAAGAGGCGTAGCTTGTTGTCGTTAGCATCGGTATAGACGAAGTTGGGCGACTTCCAGCCGAGGATATGCTTTGCACCCTCTGCCAACATAGTCTTGAATCCCATATCCTCAACGCTCTTTGCGATAGCATCCGAGTAGATAAGCTCCGTATTGCGGAATGCTGTAGGCTTAACGCCGAGCTCATCCTTGAGCATCTTTGTGTGGAGCTTAACCTCGTTCTTGAACTCCTCAACCGAAGCCAATGACGAGAGCGAGTGTGAGTATGTCTCGCCGAGGAACTCTACACAGCCTGTATCAGCCAACTTCTTGAACGACTCCAACACCTCGGGTGCGTATGCCTTGAACTGCTCAACAGCAGAGCCTGTGAGCGAGAATGTGCACTTGAAAGCGCCCTTATTCTCGTTGATGAGGCTCAACAATAGTGCGTTCATGGGCAAGTAGCACTCGCGAGCAACCTTCTGCATGATAGCGCGGTTGGTGAAGTCGTCGAGGTAGATGTGGTCGTTGCCCATATTGAAGAAACGATAGGTCTTCAAGCGCCAAGGCTGATGTACCTGGAAATATAAACAAACAGTCTTCATATATATACTCTTTTTTTATTTATTACACTTGTCTATAGCCTGCTGGTAGACATCCTTAATCTTTGTCGCAGCATTGAACCACTTGAGGTTGTTAACCTCCTCCATACCCTTCTCCGAGAACATCTTTGCGAGCGATGGATAGGTGATAAGTCCGTAGATGGCATCTGCCATTGCGTCTACATCCCAGTAGTTAACCTTTATCGCGTAGTCCAAAACCTCGGCAACACCACTCTGGTGCGAGATGAGTGTGGGCACATTAGAGCGCATAGCCTCCAATGGCGAGATGCCGAATGGCTCCGATACCGAAGGCATGATATAGACATCCGAGAGCTGGAACATCTTCTGAACATCGTCACCCTTGAGGAAGCCTGTGAAGTGGAAGCGGTCCGAGATACCGAGCTGCGCAGCACGGCGAATACAGTGGTTCATCATATCGCCCGAACC
>JAGBTW010000045.1 GCA_017631135.1 Alistipes sp. | reverse complement strand
ACTGCAATCTCCTCTACGGGAGTGATTGCCTCTTCAGTGGGCGTTGCAGCCGCGAGCGCGGGGATAGCCATAAGCATGAGCAACTGTGCGGTGAGCACGCGCAAGAACATCACAACGGGGTATACCGTAGCGTAGCCCATTGCAGGCATGTCGTTACCTGCCGAGGTGCTTGAGAAGCCAAGTGCTGGGGGGTCGGTCATAGCACCCGACATCATACCCATCATCGTGTAGTAGTTAATCTTGAACTTGAGACGTGCGATAAGTGCCACAATGACCAATGGGATAACGGTGATAAGAACACCATAGCCTACCCACTTGTAACCGCCATTAACAACGGCATCCACGAAGCCATCACCTGCGCCAATACCTACGGCAGCGAGGAAGAGTGCAAGACCTATCTCGCGGAGCATGAGGTTAGCACTCATTGTGGTGTAGGTCACAAGACCAAAGTGAGGACCATACTTACCCAACAAAATAGCGATGATGAGGGGACCACCCGCAAGACCAAGCTTAACGGGCTGGGGTACTCTCAACAAGGGGAGTGTGCCGAGCAATACACCGAGTGCGATACCCAAGAATACGGGCAACAAATTGGGGTGGTCGAGCTTCTTGAGCGAGTTGCCGAGCACCTTCTCTGCCTGTGCTACCGCTGCCTCGGGACCTACAACCATCACCTTATCACCCACCTGGAGCTCCATACCCTGATAGGGAAGAAGGTCGACACCAGCACGGTGTACGCGAGTGATGTTGATGCCGTAGCGTGTGCGGAGACGGAGGTCAGAGAACTTCTTGCCGTTAATCTCCTCGCGTGTGATAAGGATACGACGCGACACGAGGGGTGTAGACTGCATGGCTGTTGCGCCCCACTCATCTGCGGTCATCTCGATGGGGTGACCGAAGAATGCGAGAATAGCCTCGCTGTCCTCCTCCGAGCAGATTACGCGCAACTTGTCACCAATAGCAAGTGGTGAGTTGCCATCCGCCATGGTGATCTCGCCTGTTGAGTGCATGATGCGTGACACCACGAACTGGCGGTTGATGAGCATGTGTGCAATGGCGATGGTCTTACCCGCGAGCATCTCGTTGGTGAACTCCACAGAGTAGCGGTGGGGGAGGTTTGCCTCGTTGCTCAATGCCTTAAGTGCCTCATCCTCCTTCTTGAAGTCCACGCGCAAGACATAGCGCATGATGATGATTGTGGCGATGATGCCGACAACACCCAAGGGATATGCTACAGCATAGCCGAGTGAGATAGAGTCTGTGAGTGCCTTATCGACAATGCCCGAGTCGGCAAATGCCTGCTGTGCAGCACCAAGACCAGGTGTGTTGGTTACAGCACCCGACATGATACCCACCATTGTGGGGAGTGGCTCGCCAGTGATGTAGTGGATGGCGAGGGTCACGCATGCGCCAAGTAGGATTACGAGGGCAGCAAGACCGATGAGCTTCAAGCCACCACCCTTGAGTGACGAGAAGAACGAAGGTCCTACCTGCAGACCGATGAAGAACACAAAGAGTATGAGACCAAACTCCTTGACAAAGTGCAGGGTGTCGTGGTGTATGGCGTCCGAAGCGTCGAACATGCCGAGGAGGTGTCCTGCGGCGATACCCGTAAAGAGTATCCATGTCATACCCAATGAGATACCCTTAATCTTGATGCGACTCAATGCCAAGCCCGAGGCAATGACAATCGCCAAGATGAAAACGGTGTGTGCGACTGATGGACCCAGAAGCACAGTGTCTAACCATTCTCTCATGTTGGTAAAAAATTAGGGTTAGTTATAATATTAATAAGTAATTGCTTGGAAAAAATCGGGCGCAAAGGTAATTAAACAAAATCTATTTAACAACTTTCCGCCCATATATTCACGCCCTGCTATCTACTTTTGGGTCGATTTATGACGTGCTCCATGACGATTACCGTGATTACGCCTATCGCAAAGCCGTTGCCCACTAATGGTTGTATCACCTCGGGTGCGATACCCTTGGGCATAAGCTGGAAGAGCATGGCAACCATCACGGGTAGTCCGAGAGTCAGCGCATCGGCAAAGGTTGTCGCTGCCTGCTTGGCGTGCATCATCTCGAATGAGGCGGCAAGCTGTGTGCTCATCAAGAAGAGGAGTATCACGCCTATGACGGGCGAGGGGATGGCTGTGAGCACCCAAATAACATCGGGAAAGAGTGCCGAGAGCACAAGGAGCAACGATGCGGGAATAAGCGCATAGCGCGAGGCACATCCCGTTGAGGCTATAACGCCCGGGCTCATAGAGTAGTTCACAGGACCGAGCACGCCCACAGCACCTGCGAGGATGTTCATCGCACCTGTGATGCCCAAGCCGCGCTTCGTGCGACGCTCCATGTCCTCGATGCCGAGCATAGCACCCAACGAGCCCATAGAGCCTATGTCGTTTATGACGAGGGCGATATAACATATCGTGAATGCCACGATAAGACTCCAGTCGGCGCTAAACTCGCTGATAAGGAGCTTGTCGAGCGATGCGGCACTTGCTGTGCGCGTGGGTGTGTCAAAGAGTGTAAAATAGAGTACGCTGCCCGCAACGAGTGCGATGGGTATGACGAGGCTCTTGGCGACGCCCTTGAGTGTGCGGTTGAGTATAACCATGACAACGACGCCCACAATGGCAAAGAGTAGTCCGAAGATGTGTACCTCGTGTGATGCCTTGGCAGGGAATACAAGGTTGGTGATTGTTGGCGCAAGCGTGAAGGCTATGAGCATGAGTATCACCACGATGATGCGTGGTGTGAATATACGCTGCACATATCGCATAAGTCCGCTAATGGTGAGCAACGACACCAGTACGCCACCAATGGCTATGGAGCTGTATATGGTCGTTGTCTCGGCCTCTGCCGCGAGCGAGGATAACACGCCAACAAGCAGTACGGCGGCTGGACCTACGACGAGCGGGAGCCTGTGTCCCCACACCACTTGCACAAAGCCCGTGAGTCCTATCACGGCAAAGAGCTTTTGTGAGTAGAAGAGCTTTTCTGCGGGCGAGCCTTGCGCCACAAATACGCTCGTCGATACAACGGCTATGCAGAGCACAAACCACTGTATTGCGTATAGGGCAAGCTGCCCCGCAGGCATGCGGTCATCAACATTGTATTTTAGGTTCATAGTTTTTGGTTTTAATAATGATTCCCAGTGTATTACTAATTGCTAATTACTCATTTCTAATTGATGCGTTAGTACTCTATTTTGTCGACCGTATCTTCCCACTTGCGGAATGCGGCAAGGGCCTCCTTGCGCATGAAGTGCTCGCAATGTATCGAGCGGCGGTCGTAGTCGAGGCGCAGCTGGTCGTATATGAACGAGTCATCGAACGATATTGCCGCGGCGTCGCGCTTGGTGTTGGCATAGCAGATGCGCTCTATGCCCGCCCAATATATTGCGCTCAAGCACATGGGACATGGCTCGCACGATGCGTATACGGTGCATCCCGCAAGGTCGAAGCTCTCCAACTCGCGACAGGCGTTGCGTATCGCCACCACCTCGGCATGTGCTGTGGGGTCGTTGTTGGCTGTCACGCGGTTAGCGCCTGTTGCCACCACCTTACCATCCTTGACGATGACAGCACCAAAAGGTCCGCCGCCGTTGTCTATGTTGGCTATCGAGAGGTCTATCGCCATCTGCATAAATCGTCTGTCGTCAGCCGAGAAGTCGTTGCTCTCGGGCAGACCATGCTGCTTATCTATCATAGTCGTAATGCTTAAGTGTTACGATTGTTTAATGCAAAAACTACGCAAATATAGTTAAATATAATGAGTAATGGGTAATGAGTAGTGAGTAATGTGGTGAAATTCTCATGAATTAGTGATATTTTTAAGCATACGAGTGGGCATAAAGAGTGTTGTATGCTAACTTTTTTCTAAAAATTACTAATTGCTAATTACTAATTACTAATTTTTTGTTACCTTTGCGCGGTTGTAATTAGGGCAACCACACCATTTTAGATTATATAATTTAACTAAATAACAACATTTATTATGACTATTACAGCATCTGACATCAAGATTGGCATGTGCGTAGAGATGGACGGTAAGACATTTATCGTTGTTGACTTCCAGCACTGCAAGCCCGGTAAGGGTCCCGCATTCGT
>JAGBTW010000044.1 GCA_017631135.1 Alistipes sp. | reverse complement strand
GGCTTATCGAACTTGATAAGCATGTCGGTGCGGGCATGGAAGTAGTTGGAGTAGTGGTTGCACGAGGGGAGTATCATCACGTCGCGCTCGAAGTTCATCTTCTCGGCAGCCTCAAAGGCTATGCGCAAGTAGCCGAGCTTGAATGTTCCCAGCCAGCGCTTAGCCTGGTGGTCGGCCTCGGGGTATAGCATGAGTGTCTCGCCCGATGTGAGTGCCTCGCTCGCGGCATCCATCGTCGAGCGGTTCTTGTTTATCGCGCCGAAGCCCTCGTGGCTCATGCGGTAGGCGGGTAGCAGACCCATGGCGCGCAGTGCCTTGTTGAATATGGGGTTGTTGAAGACATTGGCGCGCGCGATGAAGTTCATGCGTCTGTCGGTGAGATTCAGGCATACGCACAATGGGTCGTTGAGACAGTTTTGGTGGTTCGACACCACGACACATGGAGTGCCGTCGACGGGCACATTCTCAAGACCTATGACGTGCTCCTTGCGGAAGTAAAGACCAGAATTTACATATTGTAAGTAGATGCGAAATGCTTTCAAAAATAGCGAGTGATCGCGTGGTGTACCTTTCATAAATAGCGATTTTCTTCGTTAGTAGTTTCGCCAAATATAGGAACTTATTTTGTAAAAACATGAGAAAGTGACCTTTTTACTATATAAATAAGTCTAAATACTGATTGAAATAGGTCGAATAAATAAAGGACTGTCCAAAATTTTCTTGGACAGTCCTTGATCTATGTGTGGAAATATGGTGCAATTACTCGGCCTTTGCACACTCATTCTTGCAACACTCTTTCTTCTCGCAAGCAGCCTTGTCGCAAGCCTTGTCACACTCGGCTTTGTCGCACTCCTTTTTGCAGCACTCTTTCTTTTCGCAAGCAGCTTTGTCGCACTCTGCCTTGTCACAAGCTTTGTCGCACTCCTTCTTGCAGCATTCTTTCTTCTCGCAAGCAGCCTTGTCGCACTCTGCCTTGCAGCACTCTTTCTTCTCGCAAGCAGCTTTGTCGCACTCTGCCTTATCGCAAGCCTTTGTGCACTCTACGCAGCACTCCTTTGCAGCCTCGTCGCACTTATCCTCTGCCTTCTGCTGACCACAGCATGATACCATCACAACAGCAGCAAACATGGCTGCCAACGCAAAAAACTTCTTCATAGTCTATCTGTTTTTTAGTGAATAATTTCAACCGTTTCTATCGCAAATTTAGGAAACTCTTTTTAATTATGCAACTTTTTTGCCCAAAACTTTTGTTTTGTGGTTTTATATGCTATTCTACCTGGAGTGGGGTGGGCTGCTCCACTGTGGCGAGAGAGTCGGGGAGTATCTCCTTGTAGGGTCGTGCGTTGCCGAGCTCCTCGAACTTGATGACCTCGCGCTTGGGGAAGAGTTCGGGGTAGGCGCTATCGAGTTGCGACATGAGGTGGCTCGCCTCCTCGAGGGTTAGGCAGTCGCCAACCGACACCTTGAAGTAGGGACTCTCGTAGACCATGTAGGCGTTTATGTGGGGGTAGTTCTGCTGGAAGGTCTCCAACACCTTGCGGGCGTTGTCTCCCGCATACTGACCATTATCCGAGAAGATGACCACGCGGTAGCCATCTACCTCTCTGCGGCGCATCTTACCCTCGACGCTCTCGACGGCACTCTGCACCGACGTAGACTCGTTTACGCGCACCCTCGCGCCATCCATGGTTAGGCGTTGTAGCTCCTCGCGCTTATTCTCGATGGTCTGCGCTTGTGCTTCAGTGGCGCTAAATGCCATAGCGCACAATATGATAACGAGTGTTCCAAATAACTGCTTCATACTATATTATATATTATAAGTTTTACATGTTTACTACGGCGCGGTGCACCTCCTCGATAAGTGACGGGGGTAGGATGCTGTTCTCCATAAGGCTCTTTATGGCGACGCCCTGCTTGGTCATCGTGCGCTTGAAAAGAGCTGTGCCACCTCGTATGCGGTAGTTGAGCGTAAGCCCTCCACCCTCGTTCATTATGCGTGTGAGTAGGCTGGTGAGCACAAAGGCGCTGCGCGTCTTGAAGCGTAGCGGGAGGAGTACCTCTTGTGTCATTCTGCGCCTTATGACAACCTTGTCGCGTAGCGATATTGTTGCGAGCACCTCGCCATGAGCCACAACCTCGACTTCGGCATCGCTGACCACCAGTCTGTGCCATGTGTCGTTGTCTATCTCCACATAGAGGTTCATGCCCGAGGTTGAGAGGTGTGTTACGTCGCTCACACCGTCAAGGTGTAGTCCCTCTCTTATGCGCTCGGCAATGGGCTTGCACGCCTCGGCAGAGGGGCAACTCGCCAAGAGCATCATAACAACGAGTATGTACCTATATAACCGTGACATATATCTTAAACGCAACTACTTGACTGCTTCGTATATGTGTGCCACGCCAAAGCTCTGCTTGTGGCGCTTAACGCCCTTAAAGCCAGCGCTGCGTAACATCTCCGCAAAGCGCTCGGGTGCGGGAAACTCGTCGATAGACTCGGGTAGGTAGACATACGCCTGCTTGTCCTTTGATATCATCGCGCCGATGCCTGGCAGGATGCGGTGTGAGTATTGAGCATAGAACCAGCGTATGAGTCTGTTCTTGGGCACGGAGAGCTCCAACACCACAAATGTGCCACCCTCGCGCAGTGTGCGGTGTATCTCCCTCAATCCCTGCTCCAAGTTTTCGAAGTTGCGCACTCCGAATGCTACGGTTGCGGCATCTATAGAGCCACTCTCTACAATAGCGAGGTTCTCGGCATCGCCTTTTTCGAGCGTTATGCGACTCTCGAGTCCCGCTCTCTGCACCTTGCGGCGAGCTACGGTGAGCATCTCCTCCGAGAGGTCTATGCCGAGGATGTGTGCGGGCTCTATGCTCTTTGCAAGGGCTATGGCGAGGTCGCCCGTGCCTGTTGCTATGTCCATGATTTTTGTCGCCTTGGCACGACGCACAATGCCCATCACTCTACGACGCCAGATGCGGTCGAGGTTAAAGGATATGATGTGGTTTAGGCGGTCATAGCTGGGGGCGATGTTGTCGAACATCTCCTCCACTTGCTCCTTCTTTGTCTGCTCTTGGTTGTATGGTTTCATGCTAAATGTTATTATTCGTATCTCATTGTCTCGGCGGGGGATATGCGTGCCGAGAATGCTGCGGGCAGCAACATTACTATCAGCGTTATTATGACCGTGGCGGCTATAGCCAGCGCCCACCATCCCCAACATAGTGCTGCGGGCACAGCATCGAGGAGGTAGCCCTCGGCATCGAGCGGGATGACATGGTATAGGTGCTCCACAACCGAGAGGGCGATGCCTATGGCTGCTCCCCACGCCACTCCGCGTGCTATGATGAAGAGTGCACGGTATACGAAGAGCTTGACTATAGAGCCTCGGCGCATGCCTATGGCGCGCAACTCGCCAATCATGCGCTTGCGCTCAAAGACGATGATGAGCAGCGCCGTGGTCATGTTCAGAAGCGCTACGATAATCATTATCACCACGATGACAACAGCATTGACATCGTGTGTGGCTAACCAACCGAATATCTCTACAAAGATGTCGTCGATGGCGAAGGCCTCGGTGATGATGCCCTCCTCGAAGTACAGCTCCATAAGGTTGTAGTTGAGTTCATCTGCCACGGTCTGGCGCTGTGTGCCATCGCGCAGCCACACCTCGTAGCCTGTGATGTGCTCCTCTATGCCATCGTATAGTCGCGCTACGTTGCGTATGTCCGTAAGGGCATAGGTGTTGTCCAGCGCATCCACGCCTGTGCGGTAGATGCCCGATATTGCAAACCTGTCGCGTAGCACGGCGCCGTCGACATCCACAAAGACCATCTCTATGCGGTCGCCAACTGCGACATCCATCTTGCGCGCTATGCTCTGGCTTAAGATGACATCCTTCGAGCGTGGCTCGCCCGTAAGTCGTGGTAGTTCACCCTCGACCATGCTCTGGGCAAAAAACTCGGTGTTGTAGAGCGAGTCCACGCCCTTGAGGAGTATGCCCACGATGTTGTCGTCGCTCTTTATCACACCCTCCTTGGCGCGATATGCCGAGTAGTAGGCTATGTTGTCGTTGTCGAGGAGTTGCTCTAATGCTTCGCTGCGCTTGATGTGTGCGGCAGAGAGTGTGCCTCGGCTCTCGGGGGCTGTTATCACCACGTCGCTCACCGAGCCCGATATTTTGGCATTGAGCTCCGCCTTGAAGCCCATGACAACCGAAAGGGTTACGACAACCACGGCGAGGCTCACGGCTGTGGCTATGGTCGCCACGCGCTCCATGACACCTGCCTTGCCACCCTCGCGGCGGTCGGACAATCGTCGTGCTATGTAAAACTCGGTTCTCATAAGCCTATAAGTCGCTTTTAACATGCAAATATAAGCATAAATATTAAGGGTTAGCCTATAAACCTGTAAATAATTAGGGTGCAAGCCAATTTTTACGCGTGGCATGTGCCGAAGATTGAGGTTGTTAACAGAGTGTTGTTAATAAGCGGTAATAACTTATAACAACTTATGCGCGTAAAAGTATTGCTGTTAAGCTAAAAATACATAAATTTGTGCTTCGATAAATCATTCGCTATGGCAAAGCAGTATAACAAATATTCTAAAAATAATCAGGAGGCATTCGAGAAACTCACTGGTATTGAGGGTACCATACCCCCACAGGCAGTAGAGCTCGAGCAGGCTGTGTTGGGCGCTCTTATGCTTGAGCGCGACGCTATCATCGACGTTCAGGAGTATGTCAAGGCCGAGACCTTCTACCTCGAGGAGCACCGAATAATCTTCAAGGCTATTCAGGCGCTATCGTTCGAGATGAAGGCTATCGACCTCTACACCGTAACCGAGCGACTAAAGGCGCAGAAGGAGTTGCAGAAGGTGGGTGGCGCAGCATACCTCGCGGAGTTGACACAGAAGGTGGCTTCGGCGGCGCACATAGAGTTTCATGCCAAGATTATCGCACAGAAGTATGTGCAGCGTGAGCTTATTCGCTCGGCAACCGAGATTGAGCGTCGCTCGTATGACGATGAGGTCGACGTTACGGAGCTTATTGGCTTTGCCGAACAAGAGATATTCCGCGTATCGGAGGGTAATGTGAAGCGCTCCGTACAGTCGGCATCCGACATCTTGCGCAAGGCGTTGGCACAGATTGAGGAGGCGTCAAAAACGGCGGGTGAGTACAACGGTGTGCGCTCGGGATTTACCGACATCGATGCCATCACGCTCGGTTGGCAGCCCTCGGACCTCATCATCATCGCGGCACGACCCTCAATGGGTAAGACCGCCTTTGTGCTTACCATGGCGCGTAACATGGCGGTAGAGCTTAAGACGCCCGTAGCCTTCTTCTCTTTGGAGATGTCGTCGGTGCAGCTTATGAACCGACTTATAGTGGGCGAGACGCAGCTCAACCCCAAGGACTTGCGCACGGGTAACCTCACACCTGCGCAGTGGACACACCTCGAGTCGCAGACCGTGGAGCTGGGTCGCTCGCCTCTATATATTGACGACACGCCAGCACTCTCGGTGTACGAGTTCCGTTCGAAGGCGCGCCGCCTAAAGACGCAATACGACATACAGCTTATTATTATCGACTACTTGCAGCTTATGACTGCTGCGACGCCCGAGACACGAGGCAACCGTGAGCAGGAGGTGTCGCTCATCTCGCGTACGCTGAAGGCTATTGCTAAGGAGCTCAATGTGCCAATCATAGCGCTGTCGCAGTTGAGCCGTAATGTCGAGAACCGTGGTGGTTCGAAGCGTCCCCAGCTATCCGACCTTCGTGAGTCGGGAGCCATCGAGCAGGATGCCGACGTTGTAGCCTTCATCCACCGTCCCGAGTACTATGGTCTCACGACCGACGAGAATAACATGCCCACAGCGGGTATGGCCGAAATCATCATCGCCAAGCACCGTAACGGTGAGGTTACGGATGTGCCCCTGCGCTTTATCAAGGACCAGGCGAAGTTTGTCGATGCCGATGCCTCTGTTGCGGCGGCTGTGGTGTCGCAGTCACCAGGCTATGGCCGCGAGGAGAGCTACGACTCTGTGGCATCGAGCGCAAATGCCTTCCCTCCCATGGGCATAGCCCCTGGAGGCATGGCGGGAGGTGTGCCTAATGAGTTCGACATACCCTCGGCACCCATGGGCATGCCAAAGAGTAGTGACGAGCCTCCCTTCTAATAGGTGAGGGTTAATATATTGTAAATCATGTTTGTAAGGGTATATACTGGTGCTATTTCGGGCATCGAGGCTGTGGCGGTGACTGCCGAGGTGAATGTCGCTGCTGGAGGCTTGGGTCTCTTCATCGTGGGTCTGCCGGACAACACCATCAAGGAGAGTCACGAGCGCATACAGGCGGCTTTCGAGAACTCGGGGTTTAAGCTTCAGGCGAAGAAGACCGTCGTCAACCTCGCCCCTGCCGACCTGCGCAAGGAGGG
>JAGBTW010000043.1 GCA_017631135.1 Alistipes sp. | reverse complement strand
GCTCCGAAGCTCGTTATTTCAAAAAATATTATTAAATTTGGGGATGTAAACTCACCTTACGAAGTATTGGAGCAGCGCATAACGCTAACGAACGAGGGCAGCACACCCCTTAAGGTGCGCGCCATAGAGTCCAGCTCGAGGGCCATAGTGTGTAACATAGAGCACGACATGACCATCATGGCAGGTGAGCAAACAGATGTCACCGTACGCCTACGCGCAGCATACATCGAGGATGTTGACAACCCGCTAACGGCGCGACTATCGGTCATAACCAACGACCCTATGCGCCCCATGCAGACGGTGAGGGTGAACGCCATACCGCGCGGAGACATTGATTGGATAGACTAAAAAAACAATAACACAAACTAAAAAGATTAACATGTTTAAGATTGTCGAAAAACGCAAGATTGCGGAGAACATCTACGAGATGAAGATTGCCGCAGAGCGTGTAGCACGAGCTGCCCTCCCTGGTCAGTTTGTCATCGTGCGCGCGGATGAGGGTGGCGAGCGCATTCCTCTTACCATCGCCGACTATGATGTCGAGGCGGGCACAGTAACCATCGTTACGCAGACCATAGGTCACTCAACAAAGAAGATTTGCGCAATGAACGAGGGCGATGCACTTGCCGACTTCGCAGGTCCGTTGGGTCGCCCCTCGGAGTTTGTACACATGCCCCTCGAGGAGCTCAAAAATCGCAAGTACCTCTTCGTGGCTGGTGGCGTGGGCACAGCACCCGTATACCCACAGGTTAAGTGGCTCCACGAGCATGGCGTAGATTGCGATGTTATCATCGGCGCAAAGACCAAGGATATGCTCATCTACATCGACGAGATGAAGAAGGTGGGCAACGTGCACATCGCAACAGACGATGGCTCGGAGGGCTACAAGGGCATGGTTACAGGCCTTATGAAGGAGCTCGTAGAGACCGAGGGTCGCAAGTATGACGAGTGCGTATGTATCGGTCCTATGATCATGATGAAGTTCGTGTGCCTCACAACCAAGCCTTGGGAGTTGCAGACAACCGTGTCGCTCAACGCCCTTATGGTTGACGGTACGGGCATGTGTGGCGCTTGCCGCGTGTCGGTAGGTGGCAAGACACTCTTTACATGCGTCGATGGCCCCGAGTTCGATGGTCATCAGGTTGACTTCGACGAGGCTATGCGTCGCCAGGCGATGTACAAGAACCAAGAGAGATTAGATAACGAGAACCGCGAACACAAATGTAACTGCTATGGCAAATAAGATACCCCGCGTCGCAGTACGCGAACAAGATCCCAAGGTGCGCGCCACTAACTTCGAGGAGGTGTGCTACGGCTATAACCAGGAGGAGGCCCTCTTGGAGGCTACACGCTGCCTCAACTGCAAGAACCCCCGCTGCGTAGCTGCGTGCCCCGTAAATATCAACATCCCAGAGTTTATCCACCACCTCACCGAGGGCGATATACGCGCCGCTGCCGACACAATCCATGTCGATAGCTCGCTCCCCTCAATCTGTGGTCGCGTATGCCCCCAGGAGTCACAGTGCGAGGGCTCATGCGTGCTTGGTATCAAGGGCGAGCCTGTGGCTATCGGTAAGCTCGAGCGCTTCGTGGGCGACTGGTCTTTGGAGCATAGCGCAGAGGTTGAAGCACCCCACATCGAGCCTAACGGCAAGCGCGTAGCTGTCGTAGGTAGCGGTCCTGCAGGCTTGGCATGTGCCAGCGACCTTGCAAAGATGGGCTATAAGGTAGATGTATTCGAGGCATTGCACCGCCTCGGTGGTGTGTTGTCTTACGGCATCCCCGAGTTCCGTCTTCCCAAGGATAGAGTTGTTGCTCGCGAGATTAACGAGGTTAAGAAGCTCGGCGTTAAGTTCGAGACAGACGTTATCATCGGCCGCACAACGACCATCGACTCACTCCTCGACACCGAGGGCTACGACGCTGTCTTCGTGGGCTCGGGCGCAGGTCTACCCCGCTTCATGGGCATCGAGGGCGAGAACCTCAACGGTGTGCTCTCGGCAAACGAGTTCCTCACACGCGTAAACCTCATGGGCGCATGGGATCCCGCACACTTCGACACCCCCGTTTACGTTGGTCGCAAGGTTGTAGTTGTTGGCGGTGGTAACGTGGCTATGGATGCTGTGCGCACAGCAAAGCGTCTTGGCGCAGAGGCCGTTATCGTATATCGCCGTGGCGAGGCAGAGCTTCCCGCACGGAAGGAGGAGGTGCACCACGCCAAGGAGGAGGGCATCGAGTTCCGCATGTTGACCAACCCCACACACATCCTCGGCACAGAGGATGGCTGGGTCAAGGGCATCAACTGCGTGGAGATGGAGCTTGGCGAGCCCGACGCAAGTGGTCGCCGCTCACCCGTAGAGAAGGCTGGCTCGGACTTCGTCATCGACTGCGATGTTGTCATCATGGCACTCGGCACATCACCCAACCCCCTTATCGCCTCAACCACAGGTGGCTTGAACATCAACCGCCGCGGCTGTATCGAGGCTAACGAGGTTGGTGCAACATCTCGCGAGGGCGTCTTCGCAGGTGGCGATGCCGTTACTGGCGCAGCAACCGTTATCCTTGCCATGGGTGCTGGCCGCAAGGCTGCCAAGGCAATCGACGAGTACATCAAGTCGAAGTAAGGTATACCTTAATATATGGGAAATGGGAGTGTCCAAATTGGGCGCTCCCATTTTTCGATTATGTCGCAAGGATGGGCTCCTATATATATCTACTCTCTACCAAAGGCTTAAAAGGCTCTAAAAGGTTCAAAGGGGGGGGGCGTTTTAGAACCCTTTGAACTCTTCGAACCCTTTACCCCCTTAAACCCTAAAAAAAAAGCACCACCTTCATTAACACTTCTTAACAAAGTCCTTAACATTGTTTAACAGAAATAATTAGGAAATACAGTCATTGTATTAGACCTTTGTAGTAGCAACCAAAAATAAAAGAGTCTATGCAACGATTATTACTTATTATTACCGTGTTATTGAGCGCGTTAAACTCCTATGCGCAAGTTGTTATAGATGGTCATGTGCGTGCTGTAAATAATAATGAGAGTATAGCCGACGTAAATATTATGTTGCAAGATTTACAAGGGCAGTCTCTATATGACTACTGCATAAGCGACAAAGATGGCAACTACTCATTAAAGTATGATGGTGAGGATGACAAGCTTAAAGTTACCGTTACGGGATTTAATATCTCATCCCAGGCGAGAATTATAGAGGCTAGCTCACAGCGCGTTGACTTCGATGTAGAGTATTCCGATCTTGAGATTAAGGAGGTTGTAGTGCACGCAGCATCCGTGGAACGACACTCCGACACAATCACCTACAACGTCGCATCATTTATAAATGCTTCTGATAGCAATATCGGCGACGTTTTGCGCAAGATGCCTGGACTCACGGTTGGCGAAGCGGGGAACATAAAGTACAACGGCAAGGAAATCAGCAAGCTCTACATCGAGGGTTTGGATATGCTCAATGGCAGATATGGCATCGCCACAAACAACGTTCAAGCAAAAGATATTGCGCGCGTGGAGGTACTCGAGAACCACGAGCCTATTAAGGCGCTCAAGGGCATCACCATACGCGACCAGGCGGCACTCAACCTGCGCCTCAAGGAGAGCGCCAAAGGTACATGGAACGGCACTGCGGAGTTGGGTGGCGGCTACAAGCCATGGATGTGGAGTGGTGAGTTTAGCGCCATGTACTTCTCCAAGAGGTTTCAAACCATAAGCATGTATAAGACAAACAATATGGGTAACGATGTGTCGCGTGAGTTCACATCACACTATGGAGGTCTTGGAGGCGTGTCATCAATGTTGGGCATCCACCATCCCACAACACCCAACATAACACAAAGCCGCTATCTCGACAACAACATACACGCTGTTTCG
>JAGBTW010000042.1 GCA_017631135.1 Alistipes sp. | reverse complement strand
TGTGCAAATACATAAACAAGACGACCAGCGATGGTACCGTAACCTGTTACAACGCCATCACCGAATGTATGCTTTGCGTCCATACCGAAGTCGTAGCAACGGTGAGTAACGAACATATCGAACTCCTCGAAGCTACCCTCATCCAAGAGCATAGCGATACGCTCACGAGCTGTGTACTTACCCTTCTCGTGCTGCTTGTCGATAGCCTTCTGACCACCACCCATGCGTGCTGTCTGGCGATTATCCATCAATTTCTCAATGGCTTTCTGAATCTCACTCATAGTGTTTTTCTATTTTAGTTTAGTTGATTTTTAGTTTGTGTTGGATGGCAAAAGCAGACACTTCTGCCATCCAGATTTTTAATAAGCGATATAATTTGAATTAGTTTTAGGCGCACGAAGTTCTTGAAACCGCAGTTTACTTGGCGTAAATGAGGATTTCGAGAACGAGTGCAACGCCAAAATAATCAAATTAGATTGCTTATTTATTCTTGTTCTCGCAAAGCTCTGTCAAGATACCCTGTGTAGACTTGGGGTGGAGGAACGCGATAGTAAGACCCTCTGCGCCCTTGCGGGGAGTCTTGTCGATAAGGCGGATGCCGTGAGCCTCTGCATCAGCAAGCTGCTCCTCGATGTTCTCGCAAGCGAGAGCCATGTGGTGGATACCAACGCCCTTGTTCTCGATGTACTTCGCGATTGTTGACTCGGGTGATGTGGGCTCCAAGAGCTCAATCTTTGTCTGACCAAGCATGAAGAATGCGGTCTTAACCTTCTGGTCAGCTACCTCCTCGATAGCGTAACACTTCAAACCCAATACGTTCTCCCAGTAGGGAATTGCCTCCTCAAGGCTGTTTACTGCGATGCCGAGATGCTCAATGTGTGATACTTTCATTGTGTTTTGTTTTTATAAAGTTTAACTTAATATTTGTTTGTTATTGTTTATACAATACATATCTACAAAAATCACCCAAAGATACTTCTTCTTTTTGAAACCACGAAATATTTTCGACTCTTTTTTCGTATTATTTCTCACTTACGACAACTCGCGCAAACAAAATTGAGCACCTCGCAAAAAAAAGTAGCGACAAAAGGTTGTCTTTTGCCAAAAAATTCGTATCTTCGCATACTAAACACGAGAACCAATGAGACATCTTTTCGCTATAATCGCCCTATTATGTGCCACAGCTGTTGGCGCAAGCGCACAGAGTGTGCGCCTCGGCGAGACTCTACCCACGGTCAATGTCACCCCCGACATCGACGATGCTGTAGCCATGTACAACCGCGACTACACATGTCTGATTTTTGTACACTCCGAGAGCCAGCCCTGCGTCGAGGCATTGCGCAACTTCAAAGATACGGCAAAGAGCATCGAGAAGCAGTGCGCAATAGTGTTCATCACAAGCGAACAGGAGAGCGACAAAGAGGCCATCGTTGAGCGCCTCGGCATCGAGGACTACAACATAGCCTTCGACCATAACAACCGCACGTTCAAGGCCTTCGGCATACAATATGCACCATTTGTGGTCATCTACCGCACGAAGAACTCGCGCATAGAGTGGTTTGGACCCATCCACCACCTCGGCGGCGTAGTCATAGATAGATTAAACCAACGACAGAAATACCACTAAAGATATGGCATTCAGCAAAATAGAACACTACGAAAAGGAGTATCTCGACCAGCATCACGACAGTGCGCTCAACGTCACCGAGGGTGTCGATGAGAAGCCCGTTGTGAACCCCTATTTCGTGCGTAAGAAGCGCCGTCAGATGACCACCGACGAGTTTGTCGAGGGCATCCTCGCGGGCAACATCACCATCTTGGCACAGGCCATAACGCTCATCGAGAGCAACAACCCCACGCACTATGCCCAGGCGCAGGAGATTATCGAGCGCTGCTTGCCCCACGCTGGCAAGTCGGTGCGCATAGGCATCACAGGTGTTCCAGGTGCGGGTAAATCGAGCTTCATCGAGGCTGTGGGCAACATGGTTACGTCGTACAACCACAAGCTCGCAGTGTTAGCCATAGACCCCAGTTCGGAGCGTAGTGGCGGCTCTATCCTCGGCGACAAGACACGTATGGAGAGCATCTGCCACAACCCCAATATCTTTGTGCGCCCCTCACCATCGGCAGGCTCGTTGGGTGGCGTAGCGCGCAAGACACGCGAGACAATCGTGCTGTGCGAGGCTGCGGGCTACGACGTCATCTTCATTGAGACAGTGGGTGTTGGACAGTCCGAGACCGCCGTACACTCGATGGTTGACATGTTCATGATGTTGCAGATTTCGGGCGCTGGCGACGAGCTTCAGGGCATCAAGCGCGGCATCATGGAGATGGCCGACATGATGGTCATCACCAAGGCCGATGGAGAGAACATCACCAAGGCGGAGCTTGCCAAGGCGCAGTATCAGGGCGCTTTGCACCTCTTCCCCTTGCCCGAGTCGGAGTGGCGACCCCAGGTCTACACCTGCTCATCGCTCGAGGGCACAGGTCTCGAGGAGGTATGGCAGGGCGTGGAGCAGTACTTGCAGCACATAGAGCTCAACGGCTACTTCATGGCAAACCGCAACCGCCAGAATAAGTATTGGATGTACGAGACGATAAACGAGACCTTGAAGTCGAGCTTCTACAACAACCCCGAGATTGAGGCCAAGATGGCGGAGGTCGAGCAGCGCGTGCTGGAGGCCAAGCTATCGTCGTTCATCGCCGCCAAGGAGCTCTTGGACATATACTTCAAATAGACTGATTTGAACTTTTAACACACAATAAAGGGGCTGTTCAACGCGATTGAACAGCCCCTTTATTACGCTAATTAAGATATAAGATGGTCATTCTGAACGTAGTGAACGCTGCGATTAAGCCATGAGCAGAACAAGCGTGCTTGTTATGCCATGGCGGAGCAGGGTAGAGGAACTCAAGAATCTCAAGGTCTCCGAGACGATGGACACTCGTACAACCCGAGAGATGTTTCACTTCGTTCAACATGACAATATTGAGTATCAAACAATTACGTGATTACTAATTGCTAATTACTCATTACTAATTATCATAATCCCCATTAATACCCTGGGTTTTGAACCATATTAGAGTTAGAGTACAACTCCTGTGTGGGTATCGGGAAGAGAAGCTGATACTCCTCCAAGCAGCAGACATCCTTTGCAAGTCCAGTGCGCTTGAGGAACGCAAAGTATGTACCGCTGTAGAACGTAATCTGCTCTCTCGCCTGCTTTATTCTCATCAATACGTCGCTCTCGGTGATAGTCAAGTTCTTGGCGTCGATGACACTCTGCAAATAGTGGGAGTTAGCATATTCCGCATCGCCACACATATAGTAACACTCTGCCAAAGATAGATACACATCGCTCAAGGTGATATATGGCATTACACCCGCGGCAACAAACTCTATAACAACATCTGCACGAGTACCCGCATCGCTATCATTCAAAAAGGCGAAGATAACCTCCGTGCTATACTTGAAATCTACCGAGCGTGTGGCTCTTGTGCCCGAGCCATAATCTACGTCAAACTCGATATTATCATCCGTATCGGGTTTGAAGTTTGTCGAGGCATCCAACGTGTAGAAGCCATTATCAACGACTTGCTGCAATAGAGGCGTAGCCGCAGCATAATCACCCTGATACATATAGATATTTGCGAGGAGCACACGCACAACATCCTTTGACACAAAGAACAGGTCGTTTGCATTAGCACAATTCACCGATTCGTTTCTCTTTTCGTGGAGAGAATCAAACGATTTTTGCAGCTTTTGCACCAAGTCATTCAATATATCCTCCGATGCGGTCTGCCATACTCCATCGTAATATGCATTCTCCACAGCCTCATAGCTATTCATGTAGGGTACATCACCCCAGCCATAGACAAGATTTGAGTAGATGAACGCGCTGAATACATTGAAGTAATCGTCATATACATTCAAACCCTTAACATCAAGATCTCGCAGCTGCTGAAGTGCACTATTTGCCTCGTAGAGTCGCTCCCATGCAGCACTTATATCGCTACTACCCGCATAAACATATTTATCCACCAACCCGGTATACACACCCTCCACATAGTTATAGCCGTAGTACTGCTCAATCCTATTATACTTAACCATGCCTTGCGTCATCTTTGCCATGAGCGACAAAAACGCCTGCTGACCTGTAATACCTAAGAGAGGCATGCTCGCGATATTATGATCACCCGTCTGCTTAAGACTTACTGATGCCACCATATTTCCGACATAGTCATAAAGCCCGATTGTAGCACTCTTATCAAGATAAGAACAGAGATTAGACACCGACAATTTGAGTACATTATCCTCTATGCTTACATCATAGACAATATCCTTATTATCAATATCATAAAAGCCATTACCCAACGAGCTTCCGGGGACACCAGCACCAGGTACCAACACCTCATCATCCCCACCAGCCATTTGAGGCTCCAAATACAGAGGTATTGGAGAGTTTATCCGTATGGTGTATGTACCACCCTCTGTTGGAACATTTATGTGCGATATATCGAGCTCAACGCTCTCTCCCGCCTTAAGCATCTCGTTGCCCGCTACCCTATCGCCATCCCAATCGACATAGTGATAGAGTTCCTTAACCTCGACACCCTCCCACAGCGTCTCGGCATATCGAGTGATGATGTTATCGCGCACTTCGTCAAGCTGACCAAACACCTTCGCCTTGCTTTGATGTATCTCGTCGAAGATATAGTCGGGCAGAGAGCCACTCTCGCCAAAGAAAGTAGCTATGGCCCTAACATACTCATCAAACTGATACGACGTGGCGTTCTCTACCATGATGAGCGCCGTAGTAGCAATGAGCGCTGCAGCCTCATCCGTGCCATCCGTAATGCTTATCTGCGAGAGGTCGCTGCTAACAAGCCCCTCTATGCCAAACAACTGCAACAGCTCGCTCTGCGCCATGATGTTGGCAGCAGAATACTCCATGCCCAATGCCATGAGGTGTCGAACACGCTCCGACTTGATGTGAGTCAAGATGTTGCTATGTATCGTATTGCTTGCGCCCAAATCGGCAATTGTGCGAAGCTCAACGGGGACACTCGAGAGACGGTTATCGAACATATCGATAAAGTAACCCTTTGACTTAAGCTCAACGTATGGCGAGGTAAACTCCTTGCTGTCGAACGAATAACGACCCGCATTTGTAGCAATCTCGGTGCTATAGAAATTATCCGACGCCAAATCAACAAGGTCTATTGTTGTGCCCGTTGTAAATGGTTCTATACGACCACTTACGTTGCACTTTATCACTTCAGGCTCCGACTCCTCATCATCGTCATCCTCACCACCATCTTCCTTATCATCATTGAGGGTCGTTTTGATGTATGTTATCTGCCAATTGCATCCGTTGGGATGTATGTAGCTAACGACAAGAATCTTATCGTTTACCGACACCACCGTCACATCAACGCTAAAATCTTCGCCCTTGACATTGATGCTCTTGCCAGTTATCTGATAACCATAAAGTTCCTCGCTGCCCACAGGCTTAATCTCCTCCTTTGTCACCTCAACCAAGCTCCAAACGCCTAACTTTTCCGCTATAGGCTCCTCCTCGGCGATTGACTCCTCATAGCCATTCTCATACAAGAACTCTATGAGCGTTGCATCCCACACACCCAAGAGCTTCTCTTGATTTATCTCCTCAACCAACACATCATCATTAGTGTCATCAGAGGAGTCGTCAGATGGCTTATTAGATGGGTTCTCGATAGAGTCATCCACGGGACTATCTGTGCACGACACAACACCCGCGCCCACGCCCAACATTAACACAATAAAACAGAGATACTTTAGCCTTGTCAACATATTAATATATAGTTTTGATTTCACCTTTATAGAGCACAAAGATATAAAAAATAACATATCCATGTAGTACGAGCTCATAAAAACAACCTAATTCATCATTTTTCATTTCCAACTACCCCACCTCCTAAAAAACAAGAGAGGATGCCCACAAGGACATCCTCTCTCTCACGAAGGGTGGGGTGCGGAGGGTCGCGAAACGCACAAGACGACATTCTCCGCACTACCCTACCTCCAACCTGCGTCTACGGCGTCACCACGCTCAAAGCCCTCGGCAACAGCACCTGCGCTGTCGGGTTCGATATAGCGCCATGTATTATTGCACATTGAGGGTGGATAGAAACCAATAGGGTTATTGTTTTCGTCGTAGTATCTAATTGTAAACCAGTCGATCTCGCCAACACTACTTGTAAACTGCATAGTACCGTTATTGATTACACCCTCCAAGTAGCCAGACTCG
>JAGBTW010000041.1 GCA_017631135.1 Alistipes sp. | reverse complement strand
AGTAGATGGGCACATCCTCCATCACAAGGTAGGCATATCCCGTAACCACCTTCTTTCCGGGGATGACCTTTGCCTGTGTCATGGCGATGTAGAAGTGGGGGTGGTCGGTGCAGTCACAAGTGGTGTACATGCCGTGACCGATGTGTATGGTCTCGTCGGGGTGCATCTTCACGCTGCTGCCGATGAGCCAGCCATCGCCCTGCTGTGTCGCGATACCCTTAATCTTTGCCTTGCGAGTGTCGAGATTGTAGGTTATGGTATCCATCGAGTAGGGAGTGCCACCATCCGAGAATTCGGGCTGTGTGCTACGTGGTGAGCCATCCTCCTTGAGGTTTGTGGTGTCGGGATAGCCGTGG
Source organism: Alistipes sp. (assembly GCA_017631135.1). GTDB lineage: Bacteria > Bacteroidota > Bacteroidia > Bacteroidales > Rikenellaceae > Alistipes. The sequence goes on along the minus strand of JAGBTW010000041.1, from coordinate 2,726 downwards.
GCAAAGATGTTCTTTGTCTCCATGTCCACGCGCATGTAGTCCGCCTTGAGGTTCATGCCCTGGTATGTAACATCGCCACTGCGGTAGCTATGTATGAGCTTGTTGCGCGCATCGAACACAACAGAGTCTACCGCCTTACCCTCGACGATGTCTGTGAAGTGCATACCACCGCCACCGCCACTTGTGCGCTGGGGGCTCTCGGCGAGTGTGCGCGTAGAGTCCTTAATGGGCGAGACTAATGTTGTGGTGTCGCTTGATAGGAACATGCCGAAGCTACTTCTGCTTGCGGCTGTGAGACCCAAACAGAAGCACATGAATACCATGGCAAGCAATACCGATGGAAGATATTTTAATAAAATATGCCTCAAAATTCAATAATTTTTTGTAACTTTGCCGACGCATGTCGGCAAAACCGACAGGTGTGTGGGGTTTTTACCTCACCCATCGGGCTTGTTGCGTGCGCTTGCGTAGCGCGAACAACCCGCAAATATAGTAAAATTTTTATATAAATCGGAATATTTTATGAGAAAACTCATAATGGCACTCCTTGTTGCGCTCTTGTTCCCTGTTGTTGCTAACGCCAGAGAGGGGGCTAATGTTGCGCCCGAGGGACGAAAAAGAGTCGTGGTGCTCGACCCAGGCCACGGCAATCCTCGCCCCGGCAAGGTGATGGGCAAGGTGCGCGAGGCCGATATTGTGCTCGATGTGTCGAAGGAGGTGCGTCGCCAGCTCGCAACCAAGATGCCCGATTTAGAGGTATACCTCACGCGCCATAGCGACTCGGCATACCATGCCAACCAAATCAACGACAACCGCATGCGCGCGGAGTTCGCAAATAGCAAGGGCGCAGACCTCACGGTGGGCATACATGCCAATGCCATAGACAATACCAATATCTCGGGCTGCGAGGTGTGGGTGTTGTCGCTAAACGAGGCTCTCATGAAGCAGAATAGCAGTCGCGCCAACCTCTTTGCGGATGATGGCGATGAGCTCGATATTAACAACCTCGATACCAAGTCGATGGGCTTTATCAAGGTGCTCACACGCCAGCTCGACAATGAGCCTCGCAACCGCATGTTTGCGCAGCAGTGTTGCGACAATATTAAGAAGTACGGCCTGGGTAGCCTCGGTGTCAAGTCAGGCAAGGTGTGGACCATGCTATACTACCTTGAGGGTCATGGTGTTTTGGTGGAGATAGGCTATATGACCAACCCCAAGGATTTGGCATACATAACCTCGACAAAGGGTAAGACCGAGATTGCTACAGCCATTGCCGATGCCATAGTGAGCTTCTTCAAGGGCTTGGACGCTATCTCTTCGGACGATGTCGTAGTGGAGACCGTGGCAAGTTTTGTTGAGCAGTCACCCGTCGCGGAGCAGGAGACATTGAACGAGGGCTTTGCTATACAGCTTATCTCGAGCACCTGCGAGGTGGATATTTACGACTATCAGTTCAAGGGTTACAAGGGTCGTGTGCGCCTGTTGATGGGTACGGGAACCTATAAATATAAATATTGCTACGGTAGTTATGCTACGCGAGAGGCTGCAAAGAGTGACTTGGCAGAGGCTAAAAAGACATTCAAGGATGCCTATATCGTTCATTTCAAGGATGGTAACATAACAACAAAGTAATATATTTGGAAGTGCAAGTAATTATAAAAAAGAGGAATATGAAAATTAGCAGTTACTTTAAGGTTGGCACATTTGCCGTTATTGTGCTTTTAGTTTCATGGTGGGGTATCAAGTGGCTTGGCGGTCAGAATATCTTGCTCACGAACAACACCTACACCGTCTATTATGACGATGTAACAGGTCTCATGGAGTCGTCGCGCGTTAAGTTGCGCGGTGTCGAGGTGGGTAATGTGCGCAGCATCACGCTCCTTGACGAGAATGTCGAGGTGGAGCTCTCTATCGATGCCGAGTATGCTGGTATGATTCCCGACAACTCTGTCGCGGAGATTGCCTCGGCAGGTCTTATGGGTGGCATGGAGATCTACATCATCCAGGGTGACTCGGAGAAGGTTATGCCCGATGGTGGCGTGTTTGAGGGTCGTGTGCGTCCCGATATGATTGGCTCGTTGGCCGATAAGGGTGGCGAGTTGCTCGAGGGCTTGAATGTTACGGTCGAGAGCATCAACACTCTGCTTGGTGACAACAGCGAGGGCATCGGTATGCTTGTGGCTAACCTCGAGTCTATGACCGCATCTATCAATAGCATGCTTCGTGCATCGAGTGGCGACATCGAGGGCGCAATTACCGATTTGCACACCTTCACAGCAACATTGGCAGAGAACTCTGCACGCATAGAGACTATGTTGGCTAACCTCGAGAGCTTCAGCGGTGAGATTGTTGATGCCGACCTTGTGGGTCAGCTCTCGGCAACCGTTGAGTCGCTCAACACCGTGCTTAACTCGCTCCAGAGCACAGGGGGCTCTGTGGGTAAGCTTCTTAACGATGTGGAGCTCTACAACTCGCTCACCACAGCAAGCGACAACCTCGGTCTGTTGTTGGAGGATGTCAAGGCACGCCCCATGCGCTATGTAAACATCTCGGTATTCGGCAAGTCTGCAGAGGAGATGGAGGCAAAGGCTGCGAAGAAGGCTGCAAAAGAGGCGGCAAAGGAGGAGAAACGTGCTGCAAAGGCGTCGAAATAGTCGAATAGAAAAACTGTAAAGCTACAGCTTGTAAGATGATTTACCCGTCAAATTTTGAACAGAGGGTCGGCT
>JAGBTW010000040.1 GCA_017631135.1 Alistipes sp. | reverse complement strand
CAAGGCGCTTCTGCTCAGCCTCGGAGAGCTTCTTTGTGTTGCGCACATCGGCAATGGTGGTTATCGCAAAGCGCACATAGTGGTTCAGGCGCTTGGTGTACATCGCAACAAGAGCCTCCACCTCCTTCATATCTGTCTTACCGACAACGATTAACTCAATATTCATAATCTTCTCAACACAAAGAATTAACTATCAACCCATTACTAATTGTTAATTACTCATTACTAATTAGTTACAGATCTGTGTTCCACTCGCCTTCAGCATCCTCATAGATGATGGCGCGGCTGTCGCCCTTTGACTTTAGAAGCTCGTATGCCTTGTACATATTGTAGCCGTTGCCCGCCTTTTTACCAAGCGAGAAGGCTATGATACAGACATGGTTTTGGGCACGGTGATACATCATCTCCACGCGACGCAAGTACTCATCAACAAGCTCGGGAGCATTGGCGGGTGTGCCACCCACAGCGCGATTATCGGCATTTGTGGGCGAGGCAATAGCTGCGCAGTCGATGACGTAGATGCCCACGCAGTCACAGATGTCGTAGAACCAGCATGGCTGGGGATAGTCAGGCACGAGGCAGTTTATGCCGCGCTGCTTGAGGCTCTTTATCTCGCGTTCGGTGGTCGCCTTGTCTGCCGCGGCGTTATATCGCTCCTTGTTGAGTGTCAACGTTTTACCAAAGGCTGTTATGCCCTCGTCGTTGTATCCATACTCCGCAAAGCCCACCTTGAGGGGCACATACTCCCAAAGGATGCCGCTGCGCTTGACATATAGCGTGAGGTCGTAGAGCTTGGGGTTGGCGGGACTCCAGCGGTTGGGGTTTGAGTGGTAAATATAGGGACTGAAACGTAGCGTGTCGCGCGAGAAGCCCGAGATGGGGAGGTCGTTAACGCTGTACTCCATGAGCTTGCCATCGGGGGCATAGATGTCGTAGCCCACCTCTATTATCTCCTCGGTGGAGAATGAGTTATCGACCAAGACATCGAGCTTGAGCTGGGCAAATCGCTCCAACGAGTCGGGCACGAGGCGCACATTGAAGTCGTATACCGCGAGGCGGCGCTGCGCAAAGATGTAGCAGTTGTCAAACTGCGTGCGCGCAGGCTGCTGCAACCCCTCGGCAAGAGGCTTCATGTATGGCTCGTCAACAACGACTATAGCTACGGTGTTCTCGCCCTGGTCGAGGTAGGGAGATATGAATAGGTCTGCGGGTGTGAAGTGGTCGATGGGCGCAGTAATCTGCTTGCCATTGACGAATATCGTGTAGTTGGCACCCACATTCTCGGTGTGGAGATAGGCGTTGTAGTCGTTCCACGACGCGGGCACATCTATCTGCTGTTCGTAGACAGCTCGCACACTACCCTCGCCCTCGAACTGTAGTGTCGGGCGCAGGTCGATATATTTGTCGTTGTTGGTGCGTATATCTCTCTTTGAGTCCTCGCGTTTGTCGTAGCAGATGAACTCCGAACGCCCGATGATTGCCTGTGCCGAGGCGGCATCGACAAGTAAAAATGTGGCTACAAGGAGGGCGATTGCGTATAAAAAGTGGTTTTTCATAGTCATAATTTATGACAAAGGTACAAAAAAGTGGTAAGAGTGCAATCGTTTACGAAAAAATTAGTAATTTTGTGGTCTATTGTGGCGTTATAGCAACAAACGCAAGTGGGAACAAAATAATATAAGATATAACAGATTTATGAAACTTACACGAATTGCCGAGATCCTCAAGATGGAGGGCGACGGCAGAGAGATTACCGTAAAGGGTTGGGTAAGAACCAAGCGTGGCAACAAGAATGTAGCATTCATCGCACTTAACGATGGCTCATGCGTTGCTAACATCCAGGTTGTTGTAGACCTCGCAAAGATTAACGAGGCAGAGCTTAAGAGCGTAACTACTGGTGCTTGCTTAAGAGTGGATGGTACACTCGTAGCATCACTCGGCGAGGGTCAGGGCGTAGAGGTTCAGGCGTCAAAGATTGAGATCTATGGCACTGCCGACCCCGAGACATACCCATTGCAGAAGAAGGGTCACTCACTCGAGTTCTTGCGCGACATCGCATACTTGCGTCCCCGCACCAACACCTTTGGTGCTGTGCTCCGCATCCGCCACGCCATGGCATTCGCCATCCACAAGTACTTCAACGACCGTGGCTTCTACTACTTGCACACTCCACTTATCACAGCTTCAGACTGCGAGGGTGCTGGTGCAATGTTCAACGTCTCGACACTCGACATGCAGAACCCTCCCCGCAACGAGGATGGCACAGTAGACTACACACAGGACTTCTTCGGCAAGCCTTGCAGCCTTACTGTATCGGGTCAGCTCGAGGGTGAGCTTGGTGCGTTGGCACTTGGCCAGATCTACACTTTTGGCCCTACATTCCGCGCCGAGAACTCTAACACTCCCCGCCACTTGGCAGAGTTCTGGATGATTGAGCCCGAGATGGCATTCTACGAGCTTCAGGATGACATGGACCTTGCAGAGGACTTCCTCAAGTACCTCATTCGCTACGCTATGGAGAACTGCCGCGAGGACCTCGAGTTCATGAACAAGATGTGGGATAAGGGTCTCTTGGAGCGTCTTCAGTTTGTCTTGGACAACGACTTTGTGCGCCTCGACTACACCGAGGGTATCGAGATATTGAAGGCTTCGGGCAAGAAGTT
>JAGBTW010000039.1 GCA_017631135.1 Alistipes sp. | reverse complement strand
GGTATATTCAAGCCGCAAAGATAGTAATTTTTGTCTAATCTGCGCGCTATTTTATAAGATTATGTGCACGGAAAGAGTAGTGAGCGCCTCGCGCCACGATGACATGGTCCAAAAGGCGTATCTCGAAGAGCTCCGCTGCCTTGCTCACGCGCTCGGTGAGCGCCCTATCCTGCTGGCTTGGTTCGGGGCTTCCCGAGGGGTGGTTGTGCACCAACACAATCTGCACAGCCAACAACTCCAACGCCCTGCGTATGACCATCTTACAATCTACAACTGTCGACTGCACACCGCCCTGACTTATGCGCACGCGGTCCAACACCTTGCCCGACGATGCAAGGTACAACGCCCAGCACTCTTCATACTGCAAGTCACCGAGCACAGGCTCCATGATGCGCACTACGTCGTTATCCGAGAGCACCTTTTCGTGTGCTTGCGCCTCGGCAACCGCTACCCTACGCCCTATCTCCGCAGCTGCCTGAAGCCTCAAGGCGCGCATTCGTCCCATGCCTGCCATCATGCGCAGACGCTGAAACTCCACATCTACAAGCTGTTGTAGCGAGTCATTCGAGAGTTTAAGCACCTCTTCGGCCATGGCTATGGCGTTGTCATCACCCTGATGCTCGGCAAGCGCAAGGGCAACAAGCTCCTTATCGGTGAGCGCCTTTGCACCGCGCGACTGCAATTTATCGGTTAGATTCTTCATCTTTAGCTACAGTTTTGTCATACGAAGGTACGAAAAATATGGATACGACACACAGTATCAAACAAAAAAAATCCCGCAGAGGATTATTCTACGGGACAATTTATGTTAGTTTGCTAACTTATCTATACGGTCAAGTATCGCTGCGCTGTTCTCATCCGTGATCGTCGTTGGTGCTGTTTGCGATACCGAGAAGGCTGCATTCTGCTCGGCGGCCTTCTTCGAGTCGCCATGGCCATGACCCACGGCTATGCCATCGACATATACCACAGAGTGGAAGATGGGGCGCGATGACGAGGCTGTGCGGTCGGTCTCGGTGCGAAACTCGATGGAGTAGCGGTTCTTCTGACACCACTCTATAAGACGGCTCTTGAAGTCGGTCTCGGACTGCAGGACATCATCAAGCGAGAGGTATCGTGCGAATATCTTATTGATAAGCAAGCGATTAACAAAGTCGTAACCCTGGTCGAGATATATAGCACCCATCATCGCCTCGAAGGCATCGCCAAAGATATGCTTTTGTGTTGAGTTGCCCGCAGCATTAGAGATAACATGCTTATCGAGACCTATAGCCGAGGCTATGCGGTTTAGCGACTGGCGCGACACCATCTTTGAGCGCAACTGCGTGAGGAAGCCCTCGTCGCGGTCGGGAAACTCTATGAAGAGGTAGTCCGACGTAACGCTCTCGATGACAGCATCACCCAAGAACTCAAGGCGCTCATTGTTGATATGGCTGCCATCCTCCAACTCGACAGACGCCGACTTGTGGATAAGAGCCACCTTGTACAACTCTATATTATTGGGCACAAAGCCAAACATATCATCAATGGCGGCATAGAAACTCTTATCGACGCCAAAATTGCGGCGCAGTGGCCGAAGAATAAAATCGAACATTACAACCTAACGTACTATAGAACAACCACACATAAGTGTTGCGAGGCATAGAAAATGGACTAAACCAAGGGATTAACTCCCCGGGCATAGTCCAATCTCTCTTGACAAATGGTCTTGATGTTCACCTAACGGCTTTGTCGCGACCAAACGCAAATCTTACCTCGCAAGAAGAGGACAGATCAGTTATTACTTGTGAGACTCGATGTAGCTGATAGCGTCACCTACTGTCTGAATCTTCTCTGCATCTGCATCGGGAATCTGAAGATCGAAAGCCTTCTCGAACTCCATGATAAGCTCTACCTGATCCAAAGAATCTGCACCGAGGTGTGCTGTGAAGCTTGCCTCTGCAACAACCTCTGACTCCTTAACGCCCAACTTGTCAACGATGATCTCGACAACTTTTGACTGAATTTCTGACATAATAAATAAGTTTTAGTTAAACATTATAGTAGTATCTTTCTTGCTACTGTAACTTATAGCCGAGCACATTTTTTTTTTGCTCGACTGTGCAAATGTAACACTTTTTTTATTATCTTTGACATTATTACGCTAAAAAATTATCACCCATTTTAAGCATAAGTATAATAAACAACTAATAATCAACGCTTTATGAATCTTTTATTAATTTCCAATTCTACCAATGCCGGCGAGGCATATCTTAAATACCCTATCGCAGAGATTGCAAAGACACTCGAGGGTGTCAGCGAGGTTGTTTTTGTACCCTACGCTGCTGTGACATACTCTTACGACGAGTACGAAGCAAAGGTACAGGCGCGCTTCAACGAGATAGGCATCAAGGTGCGCTCTATTCACCACGCGCTCAACAAGCGTAACTTCTTGCGCCACGCCCAGGCTATCGTAATCGGCGGCGGTAACACATTCGCACTTTTGAAGAAGATGCAGGAGGAGGAGCTCCTCGACATGATATTCCACCGCGTTAAGGCAGGTGTGCCCTACATTGGCTGGTCAGCAGGTAGCAACGTTACTTGCCCCACAATCTGCACCACAAACGACATGCCTATTGTGCAGCCCGAGTCATTCCGCGCCATCGGCTTGGTATCGTTCCAGATTAACCCCCACTACCTCGACGCTAACCCCGAGGGTCACGCTGGCGAGACACGCGAGCAGCGCATCTTGGAGTACCTCGAGGCTAACCGCAGCCGCTATGTCGTAGGTCTTCGCGAGGGTTGTATGCTCCGCATCAACGACGAGGGTATACAGCTTATCGGCTCACGCCCCATGCGCATCTTCAAGAAGGGTCGCGAGACATTCGAGGTGCAGCCAGGCGACAACATCGACTTCCTCATTCGTCGCGCGAAGTAAGCATCTTCACACGCGATGGGCAACTCTACATTCATAATAGGCAACCGCGGCGAGGACATCGCCACGGAGTGGCTACGCGAGAGGGGCTTCTACATTGTGGAGCGCAATTGGCGTGCGGGGCGCTACGAGATAGACATCATAGCACAGCACTACGACACGCTGCACTTCATCGAAGTAAAGAGCCGCAAGGAGGGTGGCTGGCAGAGTGCCTACGACAGCATCGACGAGCAGAAGATAAGGACTCTGCGCCGCGGCGCTATGTCGTATCGCGCAATACACAGAACGCCTCTTGAGTTGCAGTTCGACCTTATTGCCGTAACATGGAACGATGGTGGCAGCATCGCAGTGGAGTATGTAGAGAACATAATGTAAACTATCTTGGGGTTGTCCAATAGACCATTGCGGCAACCCCTATTTATTATAGTGGACATGGGGCTGTTATATAATATAGGAGTTAGCATATACGAGGCGGGCATCAAACTTGCCGCGCACAGCAACAATAAGGCAAGGCTATGGTGCGAGGGTCGCAAGGATATTCTCGACCACATCGCCGAGCGCATGGCGAGCGTCAAGGGGCGAGTCGTGTGGCTGCATGCCGCATCATTGGGCGAGTTTGAGCAGGGTCGCCCCGTCATCGAGCGCATAAGGGAGCTTATGCCCGAGGCGGTTATTGTGCTTACGTTCTTCTCCCCCTCGGGGTACGAGGTGCGCAAGAACTACCCTGGTGCCGACCACATATTCTACCTCCCCTCTGACAAGCCGTCCAACGTAAGGCGCTTCCTTGATGCTGTGCACCCCGATGTTGCAATATTTGTGAAGTATGAGTTCTGGCTCAACTACCTTGGCGAGTTGCGCCGACGCAATGTGCCCACATACCTCATATCGGCAATATTCCGACCCTCGCAGATACACTTCCAACCATGGGGTGGCATTTGGCGACGCGCACTCGACAGCTACAACGCCATCTTCGTGCAGGATGACAGGTCGTGTGAGCTACTGCGCGGCGTGGGATACGACCGAAGCATCGTTGCTGGCGACACACGCTTCGACCGCGTGGCGGCGATAGCGCGCGCAGCAAGACGCATAGAGCTTATAGAGCGCTTTGCGATGGGAGAGCCACTCTTTGTTGCGGGCTCGACATGGGGCAAGGACGAGGAGTTGCTCATAGAGCTTATAAACCGACACCCCGACATACGCTTCTTGATTGCTCCCCACGAGATGGACGAGGCACGCATGAAGCATCTCGAGGCATCTGTCGATGGTGGCGTGGTGCGCTATACGCGCTCCGCCAATATGAGCGACTTTAGTGGTGTCCAGCTCATGATTCTCGACACCATAGGCATGCTATCCTCGGCATATAGCTACGCCCGCTGGGCATACATCGGTGGCGGCTTTGGTGTGGGCATACACAACACGCTCGAGGCAGCTACATTTGGTCTACCCATAGCCTTTGGTCCCAACTACCACAAGTTTCGCGAGGCGTGCGACATGGTGGAGCTTGGCGCTGCGCACTCCGTAACCTCTGCCAAGGAGCTCGAGGCATGGTTTGAGCCTCTCAAGAGTGATGGCGAGCCACTACAAAAAGCAAGCTCCTCGGCACGCAGTTATACCAAGGAGCATTGCGGAGCTACCGACACCATAATGGGTGTCATATTTCCAACGGCGGGTTAGTCTACGGCAATCGTCAGGCTATCCATATCACCGATACTCTCTATTCTAAACGACGTAGCACCCGACATCGTAAATGTTGCCGTGTGGCGCTCTGCGTCTGCATAGTCGTGGCTGATACCCTCGGTGTAGCTTTCCGAGCAGTCATCGCCCCAATCAATCGTACCCGCGACAGCAGTACCACCCCACTCTGGAGAGTCAAGGTGCTGGTTACGATGAGCAATTACCACCTGCATAACATCTGCCACACCCATCTGTTTGAGCGTTACTATGCGCTCCTCCTCTCCCGCCACAACAAATATCTTGGCGTAGCGCTCTTTGGGCGACATATTCTTCATTGCGCGCAGAACAACAACATAATCATCGTCGTGGCGCACCTCGACAACTTCGAGCCAGTCGACAGCAAAGTTTACATTAATATCTTGGTTACAAACCACCTCGAACTCAACGTTTTGAGCCGTATGGTCTATGGATATATCACTATTTGCAATCTCCAAGACAAAGGGTGGAGGTGTGTCGATGTCAGTACTACTATTTTTGCAGCCAACTGCCACCATGAGCAATGCAGCCGCCATAAACAAGACTCTTCTCATCTCCTACAACTGATTTAGTGTAAACATTATGCTTTTTGACTCCACATCCTTGCGCTCGAGGTAGATTGTGTACGAAGCACCGCGCTGCAAGAGCTTCGTATCGATGAGCATACGCCCCTTGGTTATCGTAACACCCGTCTCGATATACTCGCCCAAGAAGTAGAGCGCCGACTTCACATCGTCGTCATACTTAACCACAAGAATGCCACTCTCCTTGTCAAACCACATCGAGGTGGTGTCGCCAATAGGGGCATGCTTAACGATAATCTCCGAGCAGGCGCTCTCCACGCTTGACTCAACTCTGTGCCACCTCTCACCATCGCGACTGCAATAGAAGAGTGCGAGCCTATCGCCCTCAACAATGTCATCATCTATGACTCCTCGCAGCCTATCCGTGCTGCTGACATATAGCGATGGCAGCGTGATGCTCACCGCATCCGTAGTCCACGACTTAATCTCTCCCGCCTTATCGCACAATGCTACGCGTACCTCACCATAAAAATCCAACTGCGAGCTATTGCTCAACGATATGGGCGAGATCTCGAACGCCACACCCCTCTCGAACACCTTAGTCGAGGTACTCAAGCCCACCGAAGCGAGGCTCAACCAATTCTCAACCTCACCATCGCGCATGGGGAGCATACCAAAGACCGCCCAGTGCTGCGTATCGAAGAGGTACTCCTCACCGAGCGTAAGAGTGTCAATCATAAAGAAGCCATCGTAGACGCCACCCCATCCCCAGTTGACATGGAAGTAGTCGTTCTCGTCGACGCCATCAAGCACAAAGGCGTGACCCGCACCCTCGGCGGTATATCCCGCATAGTAGAGCGGGCGACCCGCCTCTATCTCCTTGCGGAGCATGCTCTTCCAGAAATCATCGGAGTGCACCCTGCGCACAACGACATTCGCCGCGGGGCTATAACCAAAGTTCTTGTACAACGACATATAGTCGGGCATAGCACCCGTATCCACAGCCGTATAGTCCGCCTTGAAGGCGTGACCGAGGTCTGCCATAAGCACTGCCACAGCCTCTGCCTCCGCGTCGTTATACTTACCCTCGACATAGGTGTCGAGCATATTATCCCAATCGTAGGCATGGTTAAGGTCACGCGCACCAACCTCGATGCCTCGCGTAGCAGTAACATACGACTCCGTAACACCCCATGCTCTCTCTGGCCAACGGTGGTGGCGCATGATTATCGCCATGGCGGTCTGCGTGCATCCCGTAAGGCTATGAGCATCGCCATCCAGCGGACATTGGTCATTATACGGAGGTACCTGACTCCAACGCGCCGTATTGAGCATCACGGCATCAACGGGTTTGTACGCCTCGCTCCACAACTGCGCCGTAACATCATCTGCCACAACACGATGTTCGCGCGCATAGCGCACAGCAGAGTCTATATAGCGCAACCAGCCCTCAAAACTTGGAGGTAGCACCGCTGATGAAGGGGCGGCATAGGTTGGGGAGTATGCCAACACGGGGCATAGAGCATCATCGCCCGCAACGATAACAAAACCACTGCCCAAGGTCGCAGAAATGACATAGAACGTGGGCATCTCATCTGCACCGCGCGTAGTGCCAAGCGCAGAGCTATCCCACGCAACTGCGACATCGCCGCCACGCGTAGCACCAGCCAACACCTCGCGCGCAATGCGCAAAGCCTCGTCAGAGGTGACCCCATCACCATAAGCGACGCTCGCAGACATAGCAACGAGGGCACACAAAAGTAAAAATCGCTTCATAGTTTAATAAAATTGGGGTAACTCCTCGAAACAGAATTACCCCACATTTTGCATTATATTACAAGGATTCCACTACAAGAAGGGAACGACCTCGGCAGCACGAGTAGCTGTAGCCTCAGCCTTAATCTCCTCCGAGATAGTGCACTTCTCATATACGCTTGTTACAGAGATATCCTCCTGGCTGTACATGACAAGCTGACCATCGACAACGTTCACGCGGTAGCCACATGCCCAGTTAGTGCCATCGGCATATACACCTGTAAGCACATCGCCAGAGATGGTGTATGTACCATTAAAGTACTCATAGTCCAAAGACCACACCTGCTGATACATCTCGAATGTACCATCCTCGTTGAAGTCTACATATACATGGAACTCGGGAGTTGTCTCGTTCCACTGCACAAGTGCCCACTCACCTACGACAATGTTACCTTTATTCTTGCCTTTCTCCTTATCGCCGCAGCCAGTCAACGCCACGAGCAACAACATCGCCAAAGATACTATCTTCAAACACTTCATATTTCTCAATCTTTAAGTTTTATATACTCAATATGCGATATTACAACCAACCGCCAGGTGTGATAGGATAGTTTGTGCCACCATCAACCTCTACGCCTGGGCGAACAATGAATGCAAACTCCTGCTGAGCCTCCATACCACCTGTAATCTGGCCACCACCCTTGTTGTTACCACCAGCGATATACTTCAAGGTTACGAGTGCTGTGCCAGGCTTTGTACATGTGAGCATGAGCTTACCACCCATCCACTTCAAGTTCTCGATGCCGAGTGCATCGATTACCTCCTGCGAAATCTCGCTCTCGAGCATCTTGATGTCAGCATTTGTACCATCGCCGAGGTAAGAAGATACGTTGATGAGAACCTCCTCGTTGAGAGGGATAGCGATACACTTTGTGCCACGCACAGCCATCAACACACGGTAAGCATCGATAAGACCTGTACCCATCTTCTTGTTGTATGTCGCAAGGTTAAGTGTACCACCCGATACATTAGTTTTGAAACCAGTAAGGTATGGGTTAATGTTATTTACAGAACTTACAATAATATCCTTCAACTCGGGCAATGTGAGCACGATGTTGTTATCCAAAGCGTAAGAGATAGCCAACGCTGCGATACCCGATACGTGTGGACATGCCATAGATGTACCCTGGCTGAAGCCATACTTGTCGTTAGGCAATGTAGAGAGGACACAACCAGGCTCTGCCCATGTGGTAGGAGCATACTCACCACCAGGAGCAGCTACGTTACAACCACGGTC
>JAGBTW010000038.1 GCA_017631135.1 Alistipes sp. | reverse complement strand
CTTCACTCCGTTCAGGATGACATTTTCTATTGATACTATCATCCCTTATGTCCCTTTAGTCTCTTTAGTCCATCAAAAAAATCTCTCCCCAAAAATCTCTCTCTGATACTCTCTCTTTTTCTTTTTGCGTGTATAACAGATCGTCATTCTGAACGAAGTGAAGAATCTCCTCCATGACAATACGCTATCAACGTAGTCTATGGTCGGCTTCGAGGAGATGCTTCGCTTTCGCTCAGCATGACAGAGTACTGCGAATGAGATTGTCACGGCTTGTACCAAGCCTCGCAATGACGAACACGCCTAAAGTATATAATTCCTTTAATAAATATGAATCATCATGCCACCAAGTACCATTTCTCATGCTTACAACCAATATTATATTGCACTACCCCTCTAACTTAATTTAACATAATATAAGTTATGTGCCACATTTTTGCTATTAAAAAAACATGCGGACAGACTCGCGAGAAAATAATCTTTGAGCGGATGGCGTTAGTTATGAGAAAAAAGTTTGTATCTTTGCCCTAAATAAATGACGTAAACTATGGATATAGCATTAATTATCATTGCAATAATATTGGGTCTTGTGGGTCTTGTGGGCGTTATTGTGCCTGTGATACCTGGCACGTTGCTCTCGTACGGCGGTTTGCTCTGCATGTACTTCACAAGCGAAACAACGATAACCGTTACACAGCTCGTAATATTTGGTGTCGTATCTACTGCGGCTATCGTGTTAGATTACATCCTCCCAGGTTACTTCAGCAAGAAGTTTGGCGGCACTAAATATGGCATCGCGGGTGCGACCGTTGGCGCTATACTTGGTGTGTTCTTCGGGCTTATAGGCATCATTTTGGGTCCATTTGTCGGAGCTGTAATTGGCGAACTTATAGGCAATAAAATAGAGTTCAATCAGGCTCTTAAGGTGGGTTTCGGCTCGCTGCTTGCATTCTTCGCAAGCTCGGGCATCAAGCTGATTGTCAGTATTTATATACTTGTTTATATATTTAAGGATGTATTCGCTTGTCTGTTTTAGTTAAATGTAAACTATTAAAAGTCAAGCAGTTTATATTTCTCTCTTGTAGTGGCGATTGAGGTAATCTCCTCGAAGTGCCACCACTCTCTGCGGTAGGGATACAACCCTACTCTGTGCATAATCTCGATTAGCATGATGCGGTTCTGCGCTGCCTCGAGGCTTATAATACCACGCTTTGCCATATCCATGATGTAGTTGCGGTATACCTCCACCGTGCGCGTCTCGGGGTTATCGTTATCGGGCGTGCCCTTTACGGATGCCGCCACGGTGAAATCGTCAAACCCCGCACCCATGTCAAGTGGCGTGCCGTCGAGCGTTGCAATGGTGAGGTCCACAGCAACGCCATAGTTGTGGCGACCACCGCGCGAGCCATCGGCAACAAAACCTTCATACGCCGTACCCTCCACACTCTTACGCATAGCGCGCTGTACGCTTATGGGGCGCGCTGCATCATAGATAAGTAGCGTATATTCAGGGTGTTGACTTTGCAAGAGACGCTGTGCCTCCACTACCCTATTTGCGAACCCGCGCTCAAGATAAGCGCGCTCAAGGTCGCCATACATATCCACGCCCACGAAGTTATCCGTTGTCGAATACTTCAAATCTACGAGTATTGAGCCGTCGAGCGATGTGACATCCACAAGGTTGTACTCTCGCATCTTCGTATCAAAATCCGTAGGCGGTGGGTAACACCACGCAGATAGCAGTATAGATAGTAAAGTGAGCATCATGTCGATAAATTTTTCACAAATATACAATAAACGCCCATTTATTAGGTCGTGAAACGATAAAATAATTATCTTTGTATCGTGATTAAAACTAAAATAATTATAACCTATTGATTATGAAAAGAATTCTTCTGCTATGTGGCATCATTGCAATCATGCTTTCAGCATGTGAGGTGTCGATAAATTCAACCGAGAAAGCAACAATCAAGATCACCTCAAAGGATAGTTTAAGCGTTGGCAGTGGCAATGGTCAGGGCATCATCACCTATGAACTTATTGACCCTGTCGAGGGATGTACTGTTGAAGCTACAGCTGATGTTGAGTGGATTAACTCATTTAACTACAGGGAGATGGGCAAGATTGAGTATAAGGTAGATGCAAACATCACTTATGACGAGCGTGTGGGTGTCATAACCATAAGCTATGGCGACTACAGCACCAATGTGACTGTAACACAGAAGGGCAAGGATCGCCCCGAGGAGATTATTACCGAGGCACCATATATTCTTGGCCACTACTATGGTGACTATGCTGGTTTCAACTACAACTACTACATAGCACTCTCGGAGAGCGACTACGATGCTAATGACTCATTCTACGCTGCTGGCTACAAGTATTTCCTTGACATATACTCTGATCAGCGCCCCGAGGACTACAACCACATCCGCATCCCCAACGGTGTCTACACCTTCAACCCCGATAACGATGGTCGTGCTGGCACATTCTTGGAGTCGTACAGCATATACAAGGTCTACGATGCAAATGGCAATCAGATTGGCGAGGAGACATTTGCCGAGGGTACTTTGACCGTTACTGACGACCTTGTTAAGCTCGAGATTATCTTCAACGGTAGCGAGAACTTGAATGTTGTGACATTCACTGGTGACTACAAGATGTTGGACTATCGCCAGCAGGCTGGTGGTATTTTCTAAAGGGATGTTCTATAAATTAGTAAAAAAGTTCTCGTTATCATCGCGACCTAATTTATAGAACCTCCCTAAAAAAGCTATCATATCAAAAGTAACAGCGCAGACACCTTCGGGCATCTGCGCTGTTTGTTTTATGAGCGTTGCGGGTAGAATTACCCTCGCTTCTATTAATGCTGGTGGTCGTGACCGTGACCGTGAGCGTGGTCGTGGTTATGCTCATGACCGCCACAGCAACCAGCCTCGGCATTAATCTTAATCTTTGCGAATGCCTTAACAAGAGCATCGTCGTTTGTCTTTGCGGGATCGTAAGTTACGGTTACGGTCTTTGATGCTACATCAACCTTAACATCCTTAACGCCCTTCTCATAGGGGATAGTGTTGTTGACCTTCTTTGCGCAACCCTCACAGTCGATGTCTGTAACGAAAGTGGTTGTTACGGTCTTCTTGCCCTTGGGCTGCTGTGCATCAACAACTGCGATGCTGAAAAGTGCTACGAAAAGCACCAAAACAATCTTCTTCATAATAGTTATAGTTTTAATAAGTTAACGTTTCGATTTGTAGGTTATTGTTTATGTTATTTAATTTGTTGTTAGAAGTAGTTAGATACAACGCTCGGTAAAATTGACTGCGATGGGCTGTACTAAAGCGTACTGCCCATTGCAGGCATATTTTATTAGCGGCAGTAGATGACTGCTTGTCACAACAAATTAGTAGATGTTAAGTCGTAGTCCAATATAGAACTTACGACCCATAAGAGGACCCCACACGGCTGATGAGTTGAAGCCTGGGTTGTAGGGGGCATCACCACCAAGGATGGGCGCCTGACCGTGGCCATTGTGTCCCTGCATGTAGTTGGCTATATTCTCGCAACCAGCATATAGCGTGAGGTTACTCATCTTGTAGCTCACCTGTGCGAAGAACATAGGATAGATGGGCGAGAGGTTGGGGCTCTCGGTAGCCATCGTCATGTCGCCATCGAGCTGTGGCAAGCGCACAGGACCGTTGAGCTGTGCTGTAGCGTCGAACACCCAGCGGCTTACGGCATATTGGATATTGATAAGACCCTTGTAGCGCGATGTCAAGGGACGCTCTACGAGCACCTTCTCGCCATTCTCCTGCTCCAAAGTAATCTTGGCGTTGGTGTAGCGGAACGTTGCAAAGAGGTCGAAGCCGCGGAATGGTGTCCAGTTGAAGTCCACCTGATAGTTGTCCGTAAACGAGCGCTCCGTGCTGTTGTAGATGGCGATGGTGTTGTTCGCTGTCTCCTGGTCAAAAATCATGGTGTTGAAGAACTGCGAGCGGAAGTAGTCGAAGCTAATGGTTGCCATGTCGTCACCCGCGAGGTTGAACGTCTGTGAGAGGCTACCACCCACGGTCAACGCCTGCTCCATGTCGTCGTGCAGGCGGTCGAGGTTGAGAATCTCGCGCGAGGTTGTCATCATCCAAATGTTGTCTGTGATGAGGTTCTGGCGACGTGAGCCAAGACCCGCTGACGCACGCAATGTCGTGCGAGGAGTGATGCTCCACTTGATATGGGCACGAGGAGTTACAAGGAGCTTATTCTTGGCATCTGGGATATAATAGTTGTTGCCCACAAGAGCATAGTCGCCACGAATACCCGCCACGAGCGAGAATTTCTCCTCTATCTGATAGGTGTACTCCGCGAAGATGCCAGGCTCCATGAGCGAGCTATTGTTCTGCATGGTCCATGTATATCCATCATTAGAGCCAAAGTGCGAGTAGTTGTCGTTCATCATGCGTGCATAGTACGAAGCACCAGCGTTGAGTGACGAGCGCTGTGTGAAGTAGTGTGCGTATGTGATGTTGAAGCGGAAGGTGTTCTCCATTACATCAACGTTGCTACGACCGAAATATGAGTCGGTAAGGTAGTTGTCGTAATCGAAAATCATAGCCACGTTGTTCTGCACAGCATCTGCGGGGTCACCCGTGAAGGTGCGCTCATAACCCACAGGGATGCCAGCCTTAACATAGGCGTTGATGTTGCGGTTGTGAATAGCCGAACCGTAGGTGTTAGAGTCGAGGTTGTTAACCATCTCTTCGTAGAGGTCCTTGGTATACCCCATCTGACCACCGAGGCGGTTCTCGTTTACTACCTTCCAGCCCCAACGCAACTGCACGCCGTCGCTGTTCTGCCATAACCACTTGTTAGCCACATTAATCTGATTAGACTTGGGCATATCCGAGAAGCCGTCGTTGTTCATATCGTGCGAAGCGGTGTCGAGCGAGCCGTGTGCCATGATGACTGTCGAGAGGCTCTTATCGGGTGTGAGAGGTATTGCAGACGATACGTTAATCTCGGGACGGAGCTCCGAGTCGAAGTAGAGGTTAAGGAAGAAACGCTCGTCGTCTGTGGGCTTGCGGTGCTCGAGGTTAATCTGACCTGTGATAGCCTCGTGTCCCGCTGTTACAGATGCCACGCCTTTAGATACCTGGATAGAGTTAAGCCACATGCCAGGAGTATAGCTCAAGCCATATGTTGCACCCGCACCCTGCATGATGGGACGGTTCTCGTCGAGAATCTGTGTGTATGTACCCGCAAGACCGAGCATCTTAATCTGTCGTGCACCCGAGATGGCGTCGCTATAGCCTACGGTTACCGACGCAGAGTTCTCGAACGACTCGGCAAGTGAGCAGCACGCCATCTTGCAGAGTCCCGCAAACGAAATCTGCTCCTGACGCGTGATGCCGCTGCTCTTTGCGTAGTTACCACGCTGCTGACCCTCGATAACCACTTCGTCGATGTCGACTGCAGAGGGGATCAACTCGATGGTTATGGTGTTTACCTCCTTGTCGGTCATCTCCACCTCTGCGATGTCGTAGCCGAGGTAATCAACAACAAGCGTCTCGAAGCCATTTACGCGACGAATAGAGAATGTGCCGTCAACTGATGTTGTTGCACCCGCAGTGGTGTTCTTCCAATAGAGCGAAGCACCAATAAGCGGCTGTTGGTTGTTTGCATCTACTACCACGCCCGTAACAACGCGCTGTGCCATTGCGGTGAGTGGCAAAAGCATGAGGCATGCAAGTAGAATAAAAAATCTGTTTTTCATCTTTATATTTTGGGTATTAATTACTTATGCTGTTATATGGATATATCCCTCTACGACTTGTAGAGAGATGCAATGGTGGCAATAGAGTACACCTCGTGTACACTACACCTTAAGCAAGTGTGGGTGGGGCACGCAGCGCGTCGTACCTTGAGAATGCCGCCAATAGCGGCAGTTGTTCATCGCCGCGATAGGGCTCTACCCTCTCGGGTAATAGATGGTTTAACGATGCACTCTCCGAGGGGATAATCAAAGGCGTGTTGAGTGCATACAAGAGCGGCATGGCATCATCGCCACGCTGCTTCTCAACGATAAATTGTGTGTGGGTGTCACCCAGCAAGATGTGGTCGTGGTCGCAACACTCTGCGTTGAGTGAGTGTGTGCAATCACTATTTTTGTCATGGTTGTGGCAGTCGGCACACGAGCAGTCTGTGTGCGTCTCTGTTATGTGTGAGTGATGAGGGTGGTTGCATGTGAGTACAGCCAACGAAGATGAGAGTGTGGCAGCCACATATATGCCCGCCAAAATCACCGTATATATCATCTTCGCCAACTTCATACTACCCCACTAATCTAATTTAAGATTACTCCAAAAGACCGCACTCATCGAGCTTCTCCACCCAGCGTGTAGCGTCGCGCATAGCAACCTCATCATCGATGCCGTAGTGTTCGGCAAGGAGAGTTGCGATTGTCTCTACCGTAAACTCTTTTTCGTAGATAGAGTTCCACAAGTAGAGGGCGCTCTCGTTGAGTGAAATAATGCGTGTTAGGTCTGTGCCATACTTACCCTGCATGATTACTACATTCTCACCTGCCATCTCACGCACCTTGTACTGCTGCTTAATCTTCATAGTTCGTATATAGAAAAGTCTATATTAGTAAATTATCTATCCTGTGCTTCGGGTGTTATATTTTATAGAACCTTTCCACGAAATCACGTTGCAAAGGTAGTAATTTTTTCGATATCTCACACCTTTGCACCATATTTTATCACCTTTGTGCCACCAAAGGCAATAATAAAACACCCTTGGGAATGCATCAACTGCACAACCCAAGGGTTTATTAGATGGCGTGACTAACAAATTGTCGCTACCAATTGAAAGTTGTATTTGCAGCAATGCGCTGCGTTATACTACTTCTTTGCCTCCTCTACAGATACCTTGCGGAAATCCTTCAAAAGCTTTGTGAGCTCCAAAGCTGCCTTGCGAGCACGAGTGCCAGCTGCCTTGTTATTCTTCTCAACCTGCAAGTTTGCGTTCTCTGCAAATGCTGCGTACTGAGCTGCGATGTTTTCTACCAAAGTCTTCATATCAATAAAATTTTAAAGGTTTTTCGTTTCGCAAAGTTATAAAATATTTTTGTTTTGCAAATAAATTCCTAAAAAAATACACCATAAAGCAGTGATTTTCCGACAAATTACACACTAATACCTACAATTGGTACACTTCGTATACGCATATATATTCATCCGTAACTTCAAAATACCAACTTTTGGGGATTGCGCACAGAGTCATTTTTTAGTATCTTTGTCGCCAAAATAAATAAAATTAAAAAGAGATTTCCAAAGTATGCGATTGAGCGAACTAAAAACAGGTGAGACAGCGACCGTGGTCAAGGTGCTTGGCTATGGAGGCTTTCGTCGTCGCATTATAGAGATGGGCTTCGTAAGAGGTCAGGAGGTGACTGTTATCCTCGATGCGCCACTCAAAGACCCCATTGAGTACCACATCATGGGTTACGACATATCGCTACGCCGCAAGGAGGCCGAGATGATTGTTGTGATGACCCGCGAGGAGGCAGAGCAACTATCTACAACCGAGGCCACGACGCTTGTTACAGATAAGGATATTGTAGAGAGGGCTGTTAACCACAGCCACAAGCACATAACCGTTGGTCTTGTGGGCAACCCCAACTCCGGCAAGACATCGCTATTCAACACTCTGTGTGGTTGTAGCGAGCATGTAGGCAACTATAGCGGTGTTACGGTAGACGCCAAGCGTGGCACACTGCGCTACAAAGATTACAACCTGGAGATTACAGACCTTCCTGGCACATACGCCCTCTCGGCATACTCGCCCGAAGAGGTCTACGTTAGACGACACATTATAGACGACACCCCCGACATCATCGTCAACACCATCGTTGCATCGAACATCGAGCGCAACCTCTATCTCACGACCGAGCTTATCGACATGAGCCCCAAGATGGTCATCGCCATGAACATGTACGACGAGCTTGAGGCAAGTGGTGCAGAGTTTGACCACGAGGCCCTCGGTGGCATGATAGGTGTGCCTATGATACCCATTGTTGCGCCCACAGGTCGTGGCATAGAGCAGTTGTTGGATGCCATAATTGCTGTGCACGAGAACGATGACAG
>JAGBTW010000037.1 GCA_017631135.1 Alistipes sp. | reverse complement strand
GATAAGCAGCTCAAGGTAAACCTCAAGAATGCCATCATGGCAGTTCCCGAGCTTAAGGCTGCCGAGGAGTCTACCGACCCCATCATGCGCGATACGATTAAGTATGCGAAGATGCTTGAGGGTAACGTGCGAGGCACGGGTGTGCACGCATGTGGCACAATCATCTGTCGTGACGACATCACGGACTGGGTGCCCGTAAGTACGGCGGACGACAAGGAGACGGGCGAGAAGATGCTCGTAACGCAATATGAGGGTGCTGTGATTGAGGATACAGGTCTTATCAAGATGGACTTCCTTGGTCTAAAGACGCTCTCAATCATCAAGGATGCTGTAGAGACCGTCGAGCAGACCCACGGTGTGAAGATTGACATCGACAACATCCCCATTGACGATAAAAAGACATACGAACTATACTGCAAGGGTGGCACAATTGGCACGTTCCAGTTTGAGTCGCCAGGAATGCAGAAGTACTTGAGGGAGTTGCAGCCCTCGACGTTCGAGGACCTTATTGCGATGAATGCGCTCTATCGCCCTGGTCCTATGGACTACATCCCCGACTTCATCGACCGTAAGCACGGTCGCAAGCCCATTGTCTACGACATCCC
Organism: Alistipes sp.; assembly: GCA_017631135.1. Classification (GTDB taxonomy): domain Bacteria; phylum Bacteroidota; class Bacteroidia; order Bacteroidales; family Rikenellaceae; genus Alistipes. The sequence goes on along the minus strand of JAGBTW010000037.1, from coordinate 1,916 downwards.
CATCATGGAGCGATACCTCAAGGACACCTATGGCATTACGGTATATCAGGAGCAGGTGATGTTACTCTCGCGCTTGTTGGGTAACTTCACGCGAGGTGAGTCCGACACCCTGCGTAAGGCGATGGGTAAGAAGATTAAGTCGAAGCTGGATGAGCTTAAGCCCAAGTTTATCGCGGGCGGTAAGAGCAACGGTCACGACGAGAAGGTCTTGGAGAAGATTTGGGCAGACTGGGAGAAGTTTGCATCGTATGCCTTCAACAAGTCGCACGCAACATGCTACTCGTGGGTAGCCTACCAGACGGCATACGTCAAGGCACACTACCCTTCGGAGTATATGGCGACGGTGTTGAGCCGCAACCTTAACGACATCAAGCAGGTTACTGCCTACATGAGCGAGTGCAAGAGCATGGGTATCTCGGTACTTGGCCCCGATGTCAACGAGTCGAAGGTTAAGTTCTCGACCAACAAGAGTGGTGACGTGCGCTTTGGTCTCGCCGCCATCAAGGGTGTTGGTGAGGCCGCCTCGGAGTCTATCGTTAAGGAGCGCATGGAGAATGGTCCCTTCAAGTCGATATACGACTTCATGGAGCGCGTGAACTTCTCTGTTGTAAACCGCAAGTGTTTGGAGAGCATCGCCTATGCAGGTGCTTTCGACTCGCTCATAGACTTCAACCGCTCGCGCTTCTTTGCCGAGGACCAGTCGAAGGTTGTATTCCTCGACATGCTCCTACGCTATGGTCAACGCGTGCAGCAGGAGAAGCAGAATGCCCAGCAGAGCCTCTTTGGCATGGCTACGGATGGTGCTTTCGACCTTCAGAAGCCCCGCGTTCCCGCTGCCGAAGATTGGAATAACATCGTGGTATTGAACAAGGAGAAGGAGGTTATCGGTCTCTATCTATCGGGACACCCCCTCGACCGCTTCGACTTTGTCATCAACCAGATGTGCAAGATTGAGCTTGCAGACCTCTCTGACCTCACCTTGCTCAATGGCAAGGAGATGTCCGTTGCGGGCGTCGTGGTGTCGGTGACACCCCTCGCTACGAAGGATGGTCGCCGCTATACGCGCTTTGTGCTCGAGGACTACAACTCACAGCACGAGTTCACACTCTTTAGCAAGGAGTACAACCAATGGGGCATGCTCATCGAGCTGAACAACTTCCTTATGATTCGCGGTCGCGTGCAGCCACGCCCCTACCGCGAGCCCGAGGAGCTCGAGTATAAGATTACTGCCATCCAGCACCTTGCCGATGTTGTCGACAGCATCAAGGCTATACGCCTCGAGCTCGACATACACGATGTGTGCTCTACGCTCACCGACATGCTGCTCGATGTCGTAACGCGTAACAGTGGCAAGGCGAGCTTGCAGATTACGGTTACGGATATGCAGGAGGATGTCAAGATACGCTTAATATCAACGAACTACCATGTAGCCCCCACAACGGAGTTCATGGAGTTCCTCGCAACAAACGAAATCAACTATTCTATTATAACATAACTTAAAATTTTTACAGCTATGGCAATTAAAATTAACAACGCAAACTACGACGAGGTAATGGGCATGGGTTTGCCCGTAGTAATCGACTTCTGGGCTACATGGTGTGGTCCTTGCCGCATGGTATCACCTATCATCGACGAGTTGTCAGAGGAGTATGAGGGTAAGGTTGCAATCGCAAAGTGCGACGTTGGTGACGACGGCGACGAGATCGCTGCACAGTACCGTGTTCGCAACGTGCCTACTATCCTCTTCTTCAAGGATGGTCAGCAGGTAGACAAGCACGTCGGCACAGCAACCAAGGAGCAGCTCAAGGCAAAGATCGACGCATTGCTCTAATTGTCACCCACCCAAACAATATGTGCGTGTCCAACAAGTTTCGGACACGCCCATATTGTTTGATATTGTGTTACTAAACGCCGTC
>JAGBTW010000005.1 GCA_017631135.1 Alistipes sp. | reverse complement strand
CAAGTTCAGCTTCTATGTGAGCGATATGTGGAACTGCGAGCCTATGGGTGATGAGTACAGCGCATACGGCAACTACTTCACAGACATCAACACATATGAGGGTGATAACTACCTCTTGCACTACTACCAGGTTGGCGCAAGCTTCACACACAACAGCTTCCGCGCACAGCTCTCTTATGGTCGTAACCGTGCAGGCTTCGTATGCTCGGGTGGTGTATGCCGCTTCCAGCCCGCTTACACAGGTGTGAACCTCGCATTTACACTCTCATTCTAATATAAATAGAGTATGAAATTTGTAAAATTCTTTACCTTGGCAGTTGCAGCCCTCGCATTTGTTGGTTGCTCGGAGGATAAGCCCCAGGGGGGTGTAGAGCCTACGGGCGATGCTGTGCTTGAGGCAAACAACAACTCTGTAGAGGTTAACACACCCATAGAGTTTACCGTAAAGGCTACAGATGGCACAGACCTAACTTTGGAGGCTGTCATCTACGACAAGACACACGACTTCGTGGAGGTCTCTAACCCATTCACACCCACTATGGATGGCGAGTATGAGTTCTATGCTGTTGTGGGTAGCACTATTACCAACACCATCAAGGTGAGTGTTGTGCCCACCATCCCCGCTTTGCCCGAGGATGCACAGCCCGCGAACACATCGTTCAACCACCGCATCTTGCTCGTTGACCACACAGGTAACACTTGTGGCTACTGCCCACAGATGATGGCGGCGCTCAAGCGTGTTTCAGAGACTGGTGACTACCACTCGAAGTACTACGAGGCTATGGCTCACACCTACTCTAACGGTGACCCTGCGTACTCGGGTGCTGCAAGCATGGTATCTAACCATTTCGGTATTAGCAGCTTCCCATCGCTTACCTATAACTTCCACCACACAACAACGTCGAGCTACAACGATGCTCACATCATGAGCCAGATTGATGCTTTGTGGAAGGCCGAGGGTGCTGATGCGGGTGTTGCAGGTGCTGCGAGCCTCGCAGCAACATCGGTTGTTGTAAACGTAGAGGTTAAGGCAGCTGTTGCTAACGACTATCGTGTTACTGCATGGTTGTTGGAGGATGGCATCTACGCAAAGCAGACAAACGCAACCGAGGAGTGGATGAACACTCACAACAACGCTATTCGTCAGCGTGTCGCGAGCGACGACCTCTCGGGTGTAGACCTTGGCACTCTTGCTGCTGGCGAGAAAGCCTCTACGGCTCTTACGCTCAACATCATTGGCAACAAGTGGGTGCGCGAGAACCTCAAGGTGATGTTCATCGTTAGCGCGAAGAACGACAAGGGCAAGTTTGACGTAGTGAATGTCGCTATCTGCCCCATGAACGATGTTGTTGTTTACGACTACAAATAGAGATTAATCGATAATTTATAGTTTAACTAATTAAAACCTTAAAAACATGAAACTTACAAAATTTTTTGCATTTGCAGTTGCTGCTCTTGCATTCGTTGGTTGTGAGGGCATTGGTACTCCCCAGCAGCCCGAGGAGCCCGAGACATCAGGTTCTATCACCCTCAAGGCTGATAAGACAGCCGTAAAGGTTGGTGAGACTGTAACATTCACTGTTGAGCAGAAGGATGAGGCAGGTGCTATCTTGGACGTAACAGCGTTCTCAACTATCTACGATCCCGAGTGTGTTGCTCTTGAGGGTAATACTTTCGTTGCTACTAACACAGGTAGCTACGCTTTCTTCGCAACAAAGGGTTCAGAGAGCTCTAACTATGTTACTGTTACAGTTATGGCAGAGGTTCCCGAGATTCCCAAGGATCCCCAGCCCGAGAACTACACATTCAACTACCGTGCTCTTGTTATCGACCAGACTGGTGTAAACTGTGGCTACTGCCCCAACGCTACAGATGTACTCCGCTCTTTGGAGGAGACAGACGGTTTGAATACTCACTACAACGAGGTAACTTGCCACGCTGGTAGTTACGCAAACGGTGACCCCGGTAACTCTGCAGCTGCTAACGCGCTCAACAAGTTCCAGTCAAAGTATATCTCTGGTTATCCTTGCATCTTGGTTAACTTCCACGGCAAGCCCGAAAGCTACGCTTACCAGTATGTTAAGTCAAAGCTTCAGGAGTATGTTAATGCAAACAAGGATGGTGCTGGTGTAGGTATCTGCTTGTCTGTACAGGGTGACGACAGTGCTGTATACTGTGCTGCACAGGTTAAGAGCGCAGAGGCAAAGGAGTACAAGGTTACAGCATGGTTGCTCGAGAGCGGCATCTACAGCCCCAACCAGGCAGGTGCTACAAAGGACTACCACAAGATCTACAACCACGCACTTCGTAACATGGCTCACGAGTACTCAAATACAAATGTTGAGGGTGATGCATATACATTTGAGGCAAACTCTACAATGGACTTCGCATTCCAGCTTCCTATCATCTCTACAAAGTGGAGCGTCGAGCACATGGAGGTTCTTGTAATCGTTTCAGCAAAGGATGCTAACGGTCGTTGGGAGGTTGCTAACTCATTGACATGTAAGGTAGGTGAGTTCAAGGAGTATGAGTACTAATAGATTTAGTCAGATACTTTAGATCTCTAAAATGTAAGCCCCAGTCCTATTGGATTGGGGCTTTTTTGTTGAGCCTTAAGGGGGACTCGAACGACTTTAGTCGTAGAGCCGATACCTAAAAAATAGCGCAGACCGAAGGTCGAGCAATAAATCACTATCATATCGGCTCAACCCCGACTAAAGTTCAAGGCCCTTGGTGTGGTTTTTAAGACGAATAGCCGTAGGCTACGTCTTTTTTTTTGTGCATATGTGAGCTCGCTCAAACATATAAGCACAAAAAAAAACGAGCAACTTTCGTTGTTCGTCTTCAAAACCTTGAGCCTTAAGGGGGACTCGAACCCCCGACCCCTTCATTACGAATGAAGTGCTCTACCGACTGAGCTATTAAGGCAACCTAATGGTCAAAGTTTTGTTTTGACGATGCAAATATCGTATTTTTTTATTAAATTCGCGACATTAATAGATAAATTTTGCGTATGCTAACATTTATAATATGTCTCGCCATTCTTGTCGCCTCATACTTCTTGTATGGCGGGCTGCTGGGTCGTGTGGCAAAACTCGACAAAAATGCAGATGTGCCATCAAAGAGCATGTACGACGGTGTGGACTATATGCCGCTTCCGCGTTGGCGCATATTTCTTATTCAGCTGCTTAACATTGCGGGCACAGGTCCTATATTTGGCGCTATACTCGGAGCATGCTATGGCCCTGTAGCCTTTCTGTGGATTACGCTTGGCGGCATCTTCATGGGTGCTATGCACGACTTCTTTGCGGGTGTCATATCGCTGCGACATGGTGGAAAGAGCCTGCCCGAGACCATTGGCATATATCTCGGTGGCGGCATGCGCAACTTCTCGCTCGTCATAATACCGATACTCATGTTGCTCGTGGGCGGTGTATTCATCGTCACCCCATCGAAGATTCTCGCCTCGATGAGCGATATTCCCTACCTCACATGGGTGGCGGTTATCATCGTCTACTACTTTGTGGCTACGGTGATGCCCGTCGACAAGATTATCGGCAAGATATATCCGCTGTTTGGTGCGGCGCTCATCTTCATGGCGTTGGCGATGTTTGGCGTTGTGCTATTTGGTGATTACCAGTTGCCCGAGCTTACTACTTTGGAGAATATGCACTTCAATGCCGAGAATCTACCCATCATACCCACGCTCTTTATCAGCATAGCGTGTGGTGCTATCTCGGGCTTTCATGCTACGCAGTCGCCACTTATGGCTCGTTGCGTAACGTCGGAGACACAGGCGCGCCCCATCTTCTTTGGCGCTATGATTGCCGAGTCGGTCATCGCTCTTATTTGGGCAGCTGTGGCAATGTCGTTCTTCGGTGGCGTGGAGGGACTAAATGGTTGGATGTCAGAAAATGGCAGCGACGCGGGACTCGCCGTGTCGACAATCTCGGTCACTACGCTTGGCGTTGCGGGTAGCATCCTTGCACTCTTGGGTGTTGTTGCTGCGCCCATCACCTCGGGAGATACGGCATTTCGCTCGGCACGACTCATAGTTGCCGACATGCTCAATATCGACCAGCGACCCATTTGGAAGCGCCTTGCGGTGAGCGCTCCGCTCTTTGCTGTGGGCGTGGGCATCGCGTTTATCGACTTTGATGTCATCTGGCGCTACTTCGCGTGGTCAAACCAGGCGCTCTCGGTACTTACGCTATGGATGATTACCGCGTGGCTCATGCGTCGCGGTAGTCGCTTTGTGCCCTTTGCAATGATTCCCGCCCTCATAATGACATATATATGCGCATCGTTTGTCTTCGTGTCTAATCAGTTTGTGGGCATGGGCAGTGTCGATGCAGCATATATCTACGGCGGTGCTGTGACGGCTGTCGTGGCGGGTTTGTTGATAATGAAGATTAGAAAAATCAACCGAAATGAGACCAATATTTAACCCTACCCCCGACCAGACCTTCGAGCTTGAGGGTCGTGGCGACTATAACTTTGTGAAGCATAAGGAGCACATCGATGCTCTTATTGCCCAGGGTAGCTATGCCGAGGCGTGCGAAGTGCGCTACCAGGCGTTCCAAATACTTGCCGAGGCGTTGCCCGAGGATGAGGCTATGAGCTTGAGGTGGGAGCATGCCAACAGCCGCGCGGCGATGGTCATCCTCCATGGCTCGGCGATGGACCACTTCCGCATTGGCGACCTCGAGATGGCTATGGCGCAGCTCGAGATGCTCCTCGACTGCGACCCCGAGGATCATCTCGAGGCTATAAACCTGCTCGCCTTGTGCTATATAGCAATGGAGGAGTGGGAGGCCTACGACGACATAGAGATTGACCTAACGGAGAAGAGTGCCGAGGCTGTTGTTGCGCGCCTGTGGGCATCGTTTATGCGCGACGGCAAGGTGGATAAGGTGCTGTCGTCGCTCCTAAAGTCGCGCCACGCGGCGTTCTATGCCGAGCTTACAGCTGCGGAGCACCCCGACGATGATGCCTTCCGCAAGGATATTCAGTCGGAGCGTCCCTCGCAGAGTGCCGAGGCAAGGGAGTGGTGGCTGATGACCGAGCCTCTGTGGGCGGAGTATCCCGAGTTCATTGATGAGCTAAAGAGTAACAATAAATAATATAAAGGTATGTTTGAAAAGGAGAGATTGATTATAGAGGAGGCGTGGGAGCGTCGCGAGCTGTTGGCCGAGGATGCTACGCGCGAGGCTATACGTCGCGTTGTCGAGGCTGTGGACAAGGGCAAGGTGCGCTGTGCCGAGCCTATCGACGTGGAGAATAGCGTGTGGCAGGTTAACGAGTGGGTCAAGAAGGCAATTATCATGTACTTCCCCATTCAGACCATGCGCACGATGACGGCTGGCGAGTTGGAGTTCTACGACAAGATGGAGCTCAAGCGTGGCTACGAGGAGCTTGGTGTGCGCGTTGTGCCCCATGCCATTGCTCGCTATGGTGCGTACATCGCCCCTGGAGCTATCCTTATGCCCTCGTATGTCAATATCGGTGCTTATGTCGACAGCGGTACTATGGTAGACACATGGGCTACGGTAGGCTCGTGCGCGCAGATTGGTAAGAATGTGCACTTGAGTGGCGGTGTGGGCATTGGTGGCGTGTTGGAGCCCGTGCAGGCTGCACCTGTCATCATCGAGGATAACTGCTTCATCGGCTCGCGTTCTATCGTTGTCGAGGGTGCGCATGTGTGTCGCGAGGCTGTGCTCGGCTCAAACACCGTAATCACTGGCTCAACACACATCATCGACGTTACGGGTGCCGAGCCCGTAGAGTATAAGGGCTATGTTCCACCTCGCTCGGTTGTGGTGTCGGGTACATATACCAAGAAGTTCCCCGCGGGTGAGTATGGTGTGCAGTGTGCGCTCATCATCGGTCGTCGCAAGGAGTCTACCGACAAGAAGACCTCGCTGAACGATGCACTGCGCGACTTCTCAATTTCGTAAAGTGCTGTAATATAAAACAAAGAAAGCGGCAACCTTATCGGTGCCGCTTTCTTGTTGTGGACCCAGAGGGGCATGATCCCACGACCTTCGGATTATGAGTCCGCTGCTCTAACCAACTGAGCTATGGGTCCAACGTTTTCACGTTTTGTGGGGCAAAGATAATACAATTTTTGCAATGCGCAACATTGTCGCCCGCTTTTTTTCTTCTCTACACTCTATTTTAACCTATTTGCGTGCTCGCAATTTGTGTGTGTCGATGGTCTCATAACATAAAAATCGCTCTGTTTGGCTTCTTGCATCTTTGATGTAAGCAATTTTTTTGTAACTTTGCATGATAATATCGTTTAACGAATAATTCTAAACTTTATAATATGAAGAAAACTTTTACAAAGATTGTTTGTCTTGTTGCTGCGCTCTTTAGCTTTGGCGCAGTTCAGGCACAGGTGAACCAGGCAAATCCCTATGGTGAGGATAACGAGATTTTCAAGCTCGGTGTCGAGGCTCGCTTCGACTATCTCAACCAGGCAGTGGCGGGTAACCACGATGTCGCTGGCTCGGGCTTCATGGTGCGCTACTTCAACTTGCGCATGGATGGTCAGATTAGCCCAAAGTTCAGCTACTCGTGGCGTCAGCGCTTCAACCGCGCTAACTCTATCAGCGAGTTTGCACAGAACACCGATTGGTTGACTCTTACCTACAAGCCTACGGACAACTGGGCTATCCAGGCGGGTAAGCAGGTGCTCATGATTGGTGGCTGGGAGTATGACCGCGCACCCATGGACCTCTACTTCTGCTCGGAGTTCTGGAACAACGTAAACTGCTATCAGATTGGTGCAAGCGTAGCTTATACAACAAACGAGGGTAACGACACAATCCTCTTCCAGGCGTGTCAGAGCCCCTATGACACTACATCATCATCTGTTGATTACTATGCCTTTAACCTCTACTGGAGTGGTACACTTGGCTGTTACACTGCGCTCTACTCTTTGAATATGATGCATTATGCTCCAGGTAATTTCGACAAGTATATCGCCCTTGGTAATCAGTTCAAGTTTGGCGATGCGAAGCTTCAGATTGACCTTATGAACCGCGGCCCCAAGGCGAAGGATTTGTTGTTCGACAACTTCTCAATCATGGGTGAGTTCTCGTACTTGGTTGCCGAGCGCGTAAACATCTTCGCAAAGGCTACGCATGACAATATTGGCGATAGCTCAATCGTTGCGTCGGGTCTTGTTCCTGGCACATCAATCACTCGCGTGGGTGGTGGCGTTGAGTACTATCCCCTCGGTGGTCAGGGTAATCGCGATGTGCGCCTACATGCAGCATACGCCTACAACTTTGGCGATAACACAAACATCGCAGGTACAGCCGTAGGTAAGGGTTCATTCTTCACTGTAGGTCTCACATGGCGTATCGACATTCTCTCTGCTGCGCAGAAGTTTATCAATAAGACCGTTAATAAGTAATAAATACCTAATACTTAAATAATTACTATGGAGAACAAAGAGAAGGGCTTCAAAAAATACCTTGCTGGTATTCTTTGCCTTATTATCGTTGTCGGCATCTTTGGTAGCATCGGCTCGAAGATGGGCTTGCCAAACATGCTTAACACAATCATGAAGACGGCGCACGACTTGTTGCTTAACACCGTATTCTACCTTATGGCTATCTGTGTTATCACAGGTGCTTTGGGTCGCATCTTCGTTGAGTTTGGCGTTGTAAACCTCTTGGAGCGTATCTTGCGCCCCTTGATGCGCCCCTTGTTTAACCTCCCTGGCGTAGCTTCGCTTGGCGCGGTCATGACATTCTTGTCGGATAACCCCGCAATCATCTCGCTTGCAAAGGATAAGCGCTTCAGCACATACTTCAAAAAGTATCAGCTTATCTCGCTCACCAATTTCGGTACTGCATTCGGCATGGGCTTGTTGGTTATCGTGTTCATGGTAAGTAACGGCTTCTATGTAGAGCCTTTCCTTGGTCTTTTGGGTGCGATGATTGGTTGTATTGTCTCTACTCGCATTATGCAGCGCTTCGTTGTTAAGGAGCACCCCAACTATAAGGAGGAGTTCGCTGCAGTGTTGACCGAGGAGGATTCAAAGGAGAGCGAGTCAATTAAGGAGACATCGTTCTTCACTCGCGTGTTGAACTCGTTGCTCGATGGTGGTAAGACAGGTGTAGACGTGGGTCTCTCAATCATCCCTGGTGTGCTTATCATCTCTACTCTCGTTATGATTCTTACATTCGGCAGCACAGATGGCGCTTACACAGGTGCTGCATACGAGGGTGTTCAGTTCTTGCCATGGCTCTTTGGCAAGATTAATTTCATCTTCGAGTGGTTGTTTGGCTTCGAGAGCCCCGAGCTCATGGCATTCCCCATCACATCGTTGGGTGCTGTGGGTGCAGCCTTGGGTCTTGTT
>JAGBTW010000036.1 GCA_017631135.1 Alistipes sp. | reverse complement strand
GGCATGATTAAGCCTATGGAGGGTTGGACCAACAAGTTCATCTTCAACCCCTATCAGTTTACCTCTGCTGACGCCTTTGTCTCAAACTTCCACCTTCCCTACTCAACACAGTTGATGATGGTGGCTGCGTTTGGTGGCTACGACGCTGTAATGAACGCCTATAACGTAGCAAAGAACGAGGGCTATCGCTTTGGTACTTACGGCGATGCGATGTTGATTTTGTAGTAATATTAGAGTATTATTATGGCAACAAATAAGATATTGTATGTGTGTCAGGAGATTTCTCCCTATCTTCCGGAGAATGAGCTCTCGAAGCTCAGTATCGAGATGGCACGCCAGATGCAGGAGCGTGGTGCCGAGGTGCGCACGTTCATGCCTCGCTTTGGTTGCATCAACGAGCGACGCAATCAGTTGCATGAGGTAATTCGCCTCTCGGGCATGAACCTCATTATCAACGACAACGACCACCAGCTAATCATCAAGGTGGCATCTATTCCCGCTGCCCGCCTACAGGTATATTTCATCGACAACGACGACTACTTCTCACGTCGTGCAGTGTTGGTGGACGAGGATGGTAAGATGTTTGAGGATAACGATGACCGTGCTATCTTCTTTGCGCGTGGTATGTTGGAGACTGTCAAGAAGTTGCGCTGGTCACCCACCATCGTGCACTGTCACGGCTGGTTCTCGACTATCGTACCCATGTACCTCAAGCGCGTATTTTATGACGACCCCTTGTTCCGCGACGTGAAGATTGTGCTCTCGTTGGGCGACGATAAGTTCGACGGTGTGTTGGCTACCGACTTCAAGCAGAAGCTCGAGGGCGAGGGCATCATGGACAGCAAAATGTCAATTTTGGAGGAGCCTTCATACGAAAATCTTTATCGTTTCGTTATAGATTATGCCGATGGTATTATCGTGACTTCGGCGAATGCGGATGCTGCGGTATTGGAGTATGCGCGAAGCAATGGCAAGAAGATTTTGGAGTACGCCGAGGGCGATGCAATGGAGATCTTAGATAACTACAAAATGTTCTATGATGAATTATAAAAGGTTGATAGTCTCTGTGTTGGCGTGTGTGGCTATGGCTGTTGTGGCTGTTAGCTGCACCACCGAGGTGGACTATACCTTGGGCTCGGAGTATGTGCCCACAAAACAAAATATGGAGCTTAAGCGCCGAGTATACCGCTTGGGTAACATGACGGAGGAGGGCGAGACAAAGGCTTGCCAGCTTCTCCAGACGCGTCTATACCAGACCGACTCTATTGCCTCGGCAAATCTCGAAATGGGATATTTCGGTGCCGAGTATAGCGACGTGTATGGCGAGCGCCGCGCGGGCTTCATGACGCAGATGCTCTTTGGTCTTACGCTTGGCGAGGAGCGTGGCTGGGGTTATCGCCCCATTTTTGACTCCATGGTCTTGGCGCTCTATGTCCAGGACTTCCATGGTGACACCACACGCAAGTACAAGTTTGAGGTCTACGAGATTACCACTAACGACTATATCACAAGCTCGGAGGATTCGACCTTCTACATCAACTTCCCCGCTCGTGACTATGTCTCTAAAGAGCCTATCTTCACCTTTGAGTATCCCAACCAGGAGAAGGGAATCTATGTGGGCGATATGGAGAACCCCATGAGTTGTCGTGTGCGCCTTGAGCATACACCAACCACGAAGGAGTATATCTCGCGCTTGATGTTTACCACCAACCTCGATGCTACGGGTGGCTATGCCTACGACAGCGACAGCCTCTATATCGCTGGCAACGAGGCGCAGTTTGTCGATGAGGTTAAGGGTGTCTATATCGTACCTGCGGAGGGTAGTATCAATGGCGAGGGTGCTATGTTTGCCACCAACTTGGAGAACTCGGCACTCATCCTCTATGCGCGTAGCCGCTACGAGGAGGACCCCACCATCATCCGCGATACTGCGCAGATGGTCTACAACTTCTATATCGACCCTGCAGAGCGCGATATGACGGCGGGTAATGTCTCTATCAACCGCGTGTCGCACGACTTCACGAATGCGGCATTCAGCGCCGCAGATGTGGACTCGTCACTCGACAGCGCCGAGCGCCCTGAGGTGCTCATAGGCTATGTCGATGGCATGGGTGGCGTAGTTACGGAGGTGTGGCTTGCGGATGAGTTTATCCAGTCGTTGGCTGACATCGCATTGAGCGAGGAGAATGCTGTAGTCTCGGTTAACCAGGCACGCCTGTCTATCTACCTCGAGGGTTCTGACTACGAGCGCATGTTCGACCCCTTGCAGATGGGACTCATTATGGATGGCGCCATGGAGCGCGCAGGTCTCTATGTGACCTATGGCAAGATGGTCGGCATCACCGACTACCCCTTCAGCCTCGAGTCATCATATACGCTCGACTATGACGGCTACCTAAACCGCTCGTTGGGTGCGTATACGATGGACATATCAACACACATACAGTCGTTGATGATGGCGGCAATGGATAATGTCGACGAGAATGGCAAGGTGCTCCTCGACAAGTTTACGGAGGGCTACACCCCCGAGAGCGAGTCGCTGGTTGACTATCGCCGCTTCTACATCGGCCCAGAGGCTACGGCGCGCTTCGGCTTCAACCGCGAGGCTATCTACGGCACAGATGGCGAGGTTGGGGGAAAGACAAACCCAGCACCAATCACATTGGATATGACATATACCGTTGTGAGATAGTTAGTTAAGGCTAAAAATGAATAGTTTAGCAAACCTATGTGTCGCTACATAGGTTTTGCTGTTTGAAATATAAGGAATAAAAGAGATGGAGAATTTGGTTATTGTAGAGTCTCCCGCCAAGGCGAAGACCATCGAGAAGTTCCTCGGTAAGGACTTCAAGGTTAAGTCGAGCTTCGGCCACATGCGCGACTTGGCAAAAAAGGGACTCGGTATCAACCTCGATAAGGATTTTGAACCGATATATGAGATTCCAGAGGATAAGCGCAAGGTTGTAGATGAG
>JAGBTW010000035.1 GCA_017631135.1 Alistipes sp. | reverse complement strand
GTTAGAGCGCATGATTCATAATCATGAGGTCGAGAGTTCAAGTCTCTCTCTCGCTACACCATAAGCATCGGATATTTAGTCCGATGCTTTTTTTTGTTGATATAACAGCGCATCTACTGCCGCTAACGAAATATCTTTTATTCAATATCAAGCATGGCACAAGATAGGCTACAAGTTCTTTTTTATTGAAATATTTTGCGCATTACGCCAAATATTTGTAAATTTGTTCATCATAAGTGAGACTCTATAAATTAGGTGACGATGAACAGCATTAAGACTTTTTTTGGCGTGATGATGGTTGCAGTGGCAACCATGGTTGCGGGATGCGCACAGTCCAACACAGGAACATTCAAGGCGAGTGTCAACTACACCATCGAGGATGGCGTAATCATCCTCGAGGAGCCCAAGCGCAGTGCCGAGCAGCAATCGATGCTCGAGTTTAGGTGCGAGCCCCTCGAGACGGTGCGCGTAGGCTTTGTGGGCCATGGCATGCGTGGTCCTGGCGCTGTGGAGCGATTTACATACATCGACGGTGTAGCAATCAAAGGTTTATGCGACAAGTATATCGAGCGTGCCGAGCGCTGTCAATCGTATCTCACAAGAGCGGGCATGCCCCTTGCAAAGGTATACTCGGGCGATGAGGGCTACAAGGAGCTATGCGAGAGCGACGACATCGACCTTGTATACATAGCCACGCCATGGCAGTTGCATGTCGAGGTTGCGGTATATGCCATGAACCACGGCAAGCATGTCGCCATCGAGGTGCCGAGTGCCAACACCGTAGCGGAGTGCTGGCAGCTTGTCGATGCTGCGGAGCGCAACCGTGTGCACTGCATGATATTGGAGAACTGCTGCTACGACCACTTTGAGCTTACAACGCTCAACATGGCGCACAGCGGTCTTTTTGGCGAGATTATACACGCAGAGGGTGCTTACATTCACAACCTCGAGCCCTACTGGGAGCACTATGCCGACAACTGGCGCTTGGAGTACAACCAAGCACACAACGGCGACATATACGCTACGCACGGCATTGGCCCTAACTGCCAGGCTCTCAACATCCATCGTGGCGACAGGCTCGACTACCTCGTTGCCATGTCGACGAAGTCCATCAACGGCACGAAGCTAACCAAGGAGCTTATGGGCGAGGATGAGTGCAAGCAGGGCGACCAAATAAACACGCTCATACGCACCGTAAATGGCTGCACGATAGACATGCAGCACAATGTGATGACCCCACGCCCCTACAGCCGCATGTATCAACTTGTGGGCACAGAGGGCTACGCAAACAAATACCCCATTCAGGGCTACACCTTCAAGCTCGACCACATTAAGGATGTGGCAAAAGATGATAACGGCATGCCCGACATCGAGGCTCTCGACCACCACTCGTTCGCCCCAGCCGAGGTAGTTAGCCAAATGATTCAACTATACCGCCACCCCGTGCAGCTGCAGCTTGTAGATGGTGTGCCCCTGCAGGAGTACTCTATGAGCATCGGTGGCCACGGAGGCATGGACTTCATCATGGACTATCGCCTGGTGTACTGCTTGCGCAATGGTCTACCCCTTGACATGGATGTGTACGACGCTGCGGAGTGGAGCGCCATGGGTGAGCTAACGCGCATATCTATCGAGAATGGCAGCAAGCCAGTCAAGGTGCCCGACTTCACTCGTGGCGACTGGGACAAGCTCGATGGTCTAACATTCTATTTTGCAGAGTAACGCCTTTATGAAACACCTATACAACATTGCCGAGCAGTTTATGCTCGAGGGCACAGCCACAGAGATCAAAACTCTTGGTGAGGGTTTTATAAACGACACATACGTCGTAACGACAGAGCGCAGACGCTATATCCTTCAGCGCAAGAACCACAACATCTTCCCCGATGTGCCCGCCATGATGGATAACATCAAGCGCGTGACCGAACACCTCAAAATAAAGGTCGTAGAGAGAGGTGGTGACCCCGAGCGTGAGGTGCTCACCGTTGTACCCACCAAGAGTGGCGAGCTATATCACCACGATGGCGAGAACTATTGGGCTGTATCGCTCTTTATCGAGGGCTCGGTGACGCACGACAAGGCCGACACCCCACTGCTTGCCTATATGGGTGGCAAGGGTATAGGAGGCTTTCAGGCTATGCTCGCCGACTTCAACGAGCCTCTCAAGGAGGTGATAAAGGGGTTTCATAATATGCGCTGGCGCCTTGAGCAGTGGGACAAGGCGCTAACAGAGGACAAGGCACATCGCAAGGCAGAGGTTAGCGAGGAGATAGCGTGGATAGAGAGCCGCAGAGCCAAGATGCTGGAGTTTTGGGCTATGGTGGAGCGTGGCGAGCTGCCCATGCGCGTGACGCACAACGACACAAAGTTGAGCAACATACTCTTCGACACTAACGACAATGTGCTGTGCGTAATCGACCTCGACACCGTGATGTCGAGCACCTCGCTAAATGACTTTGGCGATGCCATACGCTCCTACACAAATACGGGCAAGGAGGATGACACCGACCTTAATAGAGTATCGATGGATATTAACATCTTCCGCCACTATACCGAGGGATACCTCTCGGAGCGTGGCGCTACGATGAGCGCAAATGAAAAGGAGTGGCTGGCATTTGCGGGTCTATACATAACCTTCGAGCAGGTGTTGCGCTTCCTGATGGACTACATCGATGGCGACACCTACTACAAAACGGCATACCCAGAGCACAACCTCGTGCGCACACGAGCACAATACCGACTTCTGCAGAGCATGGAGGAGCAATACCCCACCATGCAGCGCATAGTCGAGGAGCTACTGTAGCCAACGCTTAAATTCTGGTACGCGAGCCTTCGAGATTATTATGCGCTCGGGAGTCTCAACAACGAGGTTGAGTGCAAGGCGACTGCCAAACCACACCGCAATATCCTTGACCGCCTTGCGCGAGACGATAAACTGGCGATTTGCGCGGAAGAACTTCTGCGCATCGAGTTGCTGTGTGAGTGTCTCGAGCGTCTTATCCACAGGGTATGTCACACCATCGAGCGTCGTAAGCGTGACGCGCTCGGAGAAGGTGTAGAAGAAGGCTATATCCTCTACGCCCACAGGCACAATCTTATCCTTATAGCGCACAAGGATGGTATTTAGGCTCTCTGCCGATGCCTCCAATGCCATCTTCGTGACACGCTCCTTGTCGCCCACACGCTCCGAGGCTGTGAGGCGCTGTAGCTTGTCTATGGCGCGCTTAAGGTCCTCCTCCTTGAATGGTTTAAGCAAGTAGTCAATGCTATTTACCTTAAATGCCTCGAGGGCATATTGGTCGTATGCCGTAGTGAAGATGATGGGTATGTCGATGTCCACGCTCTGGAAGATGCGGAACGAGTCGCCATCGGCAAGGTGTATATCCATAAAGATAACATCGGCCTCTACGCCACCGCGGAAGAACGCCACAGCCTCCTCCACCGACTCCAACACCTCGACAACCTCCACCTGGGGAAGTATCGCAGAGAGCATGCTACGAAGATTTACCGCTGCTGCGGTCTCATCTTCAACGATTATCACCCTGTTTATCATGCCTTTATAGGTTTTTCAAGTGGCAAGCGCACGATGAAGCGCTCCGCCTGGTCAACAATCTCTATATCTTTGCCTGTGAGTATCTGCCAACGACTGCGCAAGTTGTCGAGACCTATGCCCGTCGAGGGCTCAGTGTCGAGCTTGGGGTGCTTGGCATTCTCAATCTCAAGCACACCATCCACAACGCGAATCGACACACGCAAAGGGTTCTTCGTCGTAATGCTATTGTGCTTCACAGCATTGCCGATGAGTGGCTGAAGCGACAATGCGGGGATTGTCCACTCCTTATACTTATCCTCCACCTCGAAGTCGAAGAAGAGTTTATCGGCATAACGTATCTTGAAGAGGTAGGCGTATGCCTCGGCAAACTCGAGCTCCTCCTTTAGCGTCGTTGTGCTCGACTTTCCATTCTGGATGATGTAGCGGAAGGTGTAGGATAGCTGGTCTATATACTCGAGCGAACGCGCCTGGTCACCCTCGCGCACAAGCATAGCAAGAGAGTTAAGCGAGTTGAAGAAGAAGTGTGGGTTTATCTGTCCAACAAGCATGTTGTAGCGCGTCGAGAGGTTCTCTGTTTTGAGGCGCTCGTTCTCCACCACCATGGTCTGCTGCTGGAGCATGAGCGTGTATATGCGGGCATAGAGCACTGTGACCACAAGCGAGAAGAGTGACTTTGTGAGCACTATGATGTAGGTGTTGTCGCGGAAGTCGCCACGGAAGAAGAAGTCGAGCTTCATCTGTCCATCGTGGAACGACATCACGGGGGCAAAGTATATCGCCACACCTGTTATTAGCAACAATAGCACCATGCGTCGCACCACCACCCAACTGCGACTACGTTCGGGCATACCACCCTTTGCGAGTATAAATATCATGATTAGTGATATTGCTGCATAGTACACAATCTGCCATACAAACTCTACCGTGCGACTGGGACGGTCGTAGAGAGCATCAAAGTCAAACCTCGCGCCATTTACCGTGTGCACCTCCTCAAGGCGTGGGTGGGGCATATCCATCGCTACATGTTCAGGGAGTATGTGTGGCTCGCGCGTCGAGAAGGCTATGTGGTCGCCATCGTTGAGCTTGAATGTGCGCACCTGCCATGCCGAGACATAGACGCTGTCGCGCGCCTCGCAGTCGCAGACGATATATCCGTGCATGTCGCGCTCGATGTGCAACACACCCGAGGTGTGAGCACCATCGATTTCAGTGTGCATTGTGCGCTCGTTAACCCCATGCTCGGTGATTATGGGCACAAGCAGATAGGAGAAGTTGATGACGAGACTCAATACGAGTGCCACCAAAACGTGTATTATAACATGCTGACTACGACGCATATACAATTAGTAATGAGTAATTAGTAATTAGTAATAATTTGGGAGTTTAGGGAGTTTAGAGAATTTAGCGATGAGTAACAGAACACTAAACTCCCTAAATTCCTTAATCTCCTTATGTTCATCACACCTAATTTGTTGTCAGAAGGGGTTAGATTTGGCAATTTGTCGCAGGCTGAAAAAGCGGAGTTTACTTAAGGTAAATGAGCATTTTTCAGCCAAGCAAAGCGTCAAAGATTACCCCTTATCACCGCAAATAATTTGTTGTCAGAGTGGTGCTAATTTGCCACCGATTAAGATATTGGGATGGATGGGACATACTATTATGTATTTCCCATTCAGCCCAATGATTGAGGTGGCAAAGGAGCGCCACTATCACAACAAATTACTCGTACCAAGAGGCGTATGTGCAATAATCTCGTGCCGTGCGCTTGATTATCTGCTCGCGCTGCTCGGGTGTAACATCCTTAACCTTCTTGGCGGGAACACCTGCATATACAGAGTTGGGCTCAAGCTTCTGGTTCGAAAGGACAAGGGCGTTGGCAGCGACGATGCAGCCTGTGCCGACAACAGCGTTATCGAGGATTGTAGCACCCATGCCGATAAGGCAGTCGTCCTCGATGATTGCACCATGGATAACGGCGTTGTGACCCACAGAGACGTAGTTGCCGATATGTGTCTGTGAGGGGTTCTTTGAGCCGTCGTAGAGGGTGTGGATGACCACGCCATCCTGGATGTTGGTGTTGTTGCCAATGGTGATGGCGTTAACATCGCCACGAAGCACAGCGTTGTACCATATAGAGCAGTTCTCGCCAATCTTTGTGTTGCCGATGATGGTGGCATTCTCTGCCAACCATGTATCCTTGCCAATCTCGGGCTCGTAGCCACGAACATTTACTATAAGTGCCATAATATCGTTGTAAGTTATTTGTTATCTGATTGTTCTCTCTCCATCGCCTTTGCCTCGTCCCAATATGAGTCCATCTCGGCAAGGGTCATGTCGCGCAGCGCTCTACCCTGCTCCTCGGCGCGCTTCTCGAGGTGGTTGAAGCGACGTATGAACTTCTTGTTTGTGCGCTCGAGAGCACCCTCGGGGTCGATACCATAGAGGCGGCAAGCGTTGATGAGCGCAAAGAAGAGGTCGCCCATCTCGTCTGTTAGGCGCTCGGTGTCCTTCGCCTGGAGCTCGGCATCCACCTCCATGAGCTCCTCCTTGACCTTCGCCCACACATCCTCGCGCTTCTCCCAGTCGAAACCCGTAGCCGCAGCCTTCTCGCCCACGCGGAACGCCTTAACCATGGCGGGAAGTGATACGGGGACACCACCCAGCGCACCACTCTTGCGGTTCTTCTTGCGGAGCTTGAGTGCCTCCCAGTTCTGCTTCACCTCCTCGGGCGTATCGGCATGTATATCGCCATAGACATGTGGGTGGCGATAAATGAGCTTGTCGCACACGCCATTAGCCACATCGGTGTAGTTGAACGCCTTTGCCTCCTCGCCAAGTTTCGAGTAGAAGACCACATGAAGCAATAGGTCACCAAGCTCCTCCTTTATGCCCTCCATATTCTTGTCAGTGATGGCATCAGCGAGCTCGTAGGTCTCCTCTATAGTGTTGTTGCGCAGCGTGTCAAACGTCTGCTCCCTATCCCATGGACACTCGGCACGCAGCCTATCCATGACATCCAATAGGCGCGATGTTGCCATCTCTGCCTCTTTTCTCTCCATTGTTATCGTTGTTTAGGTTTTATCTTTCTAAATGGCAGCTTGAGGACTCCGAAGAATGCCTCGCCAAAGATACTTGACGACATCTTTGACGTGCCCTCCACGCGGTCGATGAAGATTATAGACTCCTCACCAACGCTATATCCCAAACGCCATGCTGTATATTTCATCTCTATCTGAAAGCCATAGCCATTCATCTCGATGTTGTCCAAGTCGATGGTCTCGAGCACCTCGCGCCTATATGCCACGAAGCCCGCCGTAGCATCACACACAGGCATCGACGTCACCACGCGCACATACTTCGACGCAAAGTACGACATCAGGAGTCGACCCATAGGCCAATTCACGACATTCACACCCTTGACATATCGCGAGCCCACAGCCACATCCTTGCTCTCGAGCATGGCATCGAGGCGCACAAGGTCGTCGGGGTTGTGCGAGAAGTCGCAGTCCATCTCAAACACACGGTCGTAGTGATGCTCCAAGGCGTACTTAAAGCCAGCGATATAGGCAGTGCCAAGACCGAGCTTTCCGCGTCGCTCGATGAGGTGCAAGCGCCCAGGATAGCGCTCCGCAGCCTCCTTAACGAGCTCTGCAGTGCCATCGGGCGAGCCATCATCGACAAAAAGCAGGTCGAACATCAGCTCATCAGCCATCACGCGCTCAACCATTTTTGTGATGTTCTCACGCTCGTTGTATGTTGGTATGATAATAAGTCGTTTCATTACATCATGTTATTAAATGTGCGTCTACCGAGTATATAACGCACGACAATCGAGTTTCGGTATATGCCTCGTGGCTTTGCACTGCGCACCACAGCCTTGCGCTTTTTGTCCAATGCTCCGTGCCACGCAACAAAGAGACCCCATGCCCTAACTATAGCCCATGCGCGATGGGGATGCAGCGTCACTATATTGATTAGCGCCTCGAGCATATCGGTCATTGGGCGCACCACAGCCACCACAGCACGCTGCAGGGGCGAGGCACACTTAAAGAGCATGGCGAGGTTGTTGCGGTGGTTGAGATATATCTTTGTTGACGAGGCGGGAAGCGTACCACCACCAAGGTGATATACTGTTGACCTTGGCTCAACGACAATGCGCCAGCCCGCAAGCTGCATGCGCCACTGAAGGTCTATCTCCTCCATGTGCGCAAAGAAATCCTCGTCGAAGCCACCCATAGCCTCAAACACCTCTCTACGACAGCATAGTGCCGCACCACTTACCCAAAACACATCTCTTCGGTCGTCATACTGACCATTGTCAGCCTCGACATTAAAGAGTATGCGACCGCGACAGAAGGGGTAACCGAGGTAGTCGATAAAGCCACCTGCAGCACCAGCATACTCAAACTTCGAGCGCTCTGCATCGGACAAGAGCTTGGGCGCTACGGCAGCAACATCGCGCTCGCCATCGAGCACCTCAACAAGGGGCTGCCACCACCCCTCTGTTACCTCTACATCGGAGTTTAGGAGCAGAACATACTCCGACTTTAACTCCTTTATTGCGCGGTTATATCCACCCGCAAAGCCATAATTGCGGTCGAGGCTTATAACCCTGATATGGGGATAGTTGATGCGCAGCCACAGCAACGTGTCGTCCGTAGAGCCATTGTCCGCCACTACAACCTCGGCATCGCCACTCGTGTGGGCAACGACACTCGGCATGTAACGCTCCAAATGGTGACGACCATTCCATGTGAGTATGACTACGCTCAATCGTGCCATATTACTCCTCGTCGTTATCCTCCTCTACATCGGCATTGCGCTCCGCCTTGGCATCGTAGCCCGCAACGACAATGACGAACTCACCCTTGGGCTCGTGAGCCTTGAAGTGAGCGATGGCCTCGGCAACAGTGCCACGCACGGTCTCCTCGAACTTCTTGGTTATCTCCCTAACCACAGCCACACGACGCTCCGCACCAAAGGTCTCGGCTATCTGCTCCAAGCACTTGACAACCCTGTAGGGTGACTCGTAGAAGATGATGGTGCGCGACTCTGTGGAGAGCTCCTCCAAGCGCTTCATGCGACCCTTCTTTTGGGGCAAGAAGCCCTCGAAGCAAAATCTATCGCATGGGAAGCCACTCTGCACGACGGCGGGTATGAGTGCCGTAGCTCCAGGGAGCGTGATTACCTCGATGCCCTCCTCCACACAGCGGCGCACAAGCAAGAAGCCTGGGTCGGAGATGCCAGGAGTGCCCGCATCCGAGACCAAAGCCACATCCTTGCCCGCAGCTATAGCCTCAACGACACGACCAACAGTGGCATGCTCGTTGAACTTGTGGTGCGAGTGCATAGGCTTCTCTATGCCGAGGTGACGCATGAGGTGCGATGATGTGCGAGTATCTTCGGCAAGGATGAAGTCCACCTCCTTGAGCACATTTATAGCGCGCAAGGTTATATCCTCGAGGTTGCCGATGGGCGTAGGTACGATATATAGCTTTGCCATGTTTCAATAATACTATGATAGTTTGCGCTCGATAAGCGACACGAGGAGTTTAGCACCCTCCGAGTCGGGATTCCAACGGAAGTTTTCCACAATGAATATCATGCACTCATCCAAGTCGTCAAACTCGTTGAGATGGTTGATGGTGTCCTCGTAGAGGTTTGCATCGCCACCAAAGAGGTCGCGAATCATAAGGAACTTATCGTTTAGACCTATGGCCTTGCGTATGTCGGTTATGCGGTTGAATGCCGCTGTGGGCTGCTCCTCTGCCATCTTGTCACCCAACACGGTAACATTCTTGGCTATCACATCACCCAATCGCTGGGGCGCAGGTGCAGGTGCGGGAGCGGGCATTGGTGCGGGAGCGGGCGTAGGTGCTGGCATTGGCGCGGGAGCGGGAACTTCAACCACAGGCTCAACAACCTCCTCTGGCTCGGGCTCGGGCGCAGGAGCTGACACAGGCATCACGTCGTCGTTATAGAGTGAAATCATCTTGCGACCACGCTTGGTGCGCACAGGGATGTCGTCAATGTCGAAGAGTCCGCCATTTGCTGCTCTCTCCGCGGGCTTTGACTCCTCCGCAACGAGCTTTTCCTCTTTAGCCTCTACCGCAGCCTCCTCTGCCACCTCCTCGATAGCGGGTGCTTCAGCCACGCTCTCCTCGGCTATAGGTGCAGACTCCTCAACCACAGCCTCTTGCTCGCGGCTCTGCTCAATGACACGCTCGGCCTCCTCGATGGTGTCATCACCCGAGAGACCCAAGAGCGCAGCAATGTCGAGGGCGTCATCAAACGCCTCGCCCATATCCTCGTGCTTCGTAGCCACCACAACGGGTTCATCCTCCACCTCGGGAGCGGGTGCAGGTGCGGGAGTGGGTGCGGGTGCAACAACTTCCTCGGGCTCTGCTATCATGTTTTCTGTTTCGTTAACCACCTCTGCGACATGCTCCACACTTTCGAGGGCTACGGGCTCAACAGCCGAGGGAGATGCAAGCAACTCCTCGTATAGGCGACGCAACTCCTCGAGGGCAATATCGCGCTCGATGTGTGGCACAGAGCCACTACTCTTCCAATTCTCGACCAAGCCAAGCAAGCGCTTCAGGCGCTCATCTATCTTATTCAATACCATAGTTTAGTGTCAATATATATACAACGTATCAAAGGTACAAAAAAAAGTGGGAATGGCAAAATATTAGACTAATAAAGTTTTGAGGTGAGGGTGTTTATATGGAGTATGTTATGGCGATGGGGATGAGCACCACCCTATTTCTTGCCATAGCCACTATATATTTCTTGTCAGAGTGGTGCTAATTTGTCGCTGACATGAAAAAACCAACGATGGATAGTACTATGACGTACGTCCCATTGGTGGTTTTGATTGAAGTGGCGCAGATGCACCGCTATAACAAGAAATTTCTTGTCAGAGTGGTGCTAAATTGCCGCCTATAAAGAGAAAGAGCGGATGGGACATACTGAGCGTATATCGGGTTTTATTTATTAACCCACTGATACTCAATGTATTTTATTAGTTGATTTTAGCAAAAGACACATAGAAACCTACACAAGATCAAGTGTATTGTCTAAAATAGCGTACTAAAAAATATATATACTTGTAAATTAGTAAATAATTGACAGCAAGCATATAATGCAATTGTTATCTTCTAGACAAAGATAAAACAAGAGTAGGATACATAATACCCTACTCTTGTTTTATTACATTTGCCTGCAAACATTAATTAATATCGTTTCACGCAATATTAATTAGGGATTTGTTCGCTCCACGCATATTGATACTTTATTTATATTTTCTAGACAACGGTTTAATCATAAAATCTATATGCTCACTTTTAAGAATGTGTTCCATGGCTTTATATATTGGCATATTCTCAATTCCTGCTATTTTTAAGGCTTCCATCTTTATTGTGTTCTCTAAGAGCATAAGATAATCTTCCTCTTTGAGTTCAACAAGGCATTGTGTCTTTGATTTTAGTTTCGCCATACCTTATTTATATATTAAGGGATTACTTATTTCCGAAGTCTGCGGGTGTCTCGCCCCACTCACGATTATCCCAATGTAGCACCTGAATATCGTCGATTTTAGCCGCCATAACTTTGAGGAATATTTCCGCTAATTGCAGCTGCTCACAGCGTCGTGATGACGCAGTTTGCTTATTACTATACCAAGTGATTGCGGTAATGCTATCTGAGTAGATAATGCGAGGTGCTTCGGGGTGTCTGAGGATATATTTGACAGCCTCTACGATGGCGAGAAACTCTCCGATGTTATTCGTCTTGTTGCCTATGGAATGGTTGAAGAGTTCCAAACCAGAAGAGAGGTCAACCGCTCTGTAGCGTGTCAACCTCTCCTTCGTGGAATGTGCGCCGTCAGTGGCTATTCCTAC
>JAGBTW010000034.1 GCA_017631135.1 Alistipes sp. | reverse complement strand
GTACATCTTGCGCTCCTCGACGCTGCGTGCGCGCTGTGCCTTGTTCTTGTAGATGGTCACACCACGAGCGAAGGTGTTCTGTGATGCTGCGGGGCAGCTGTTGAGAAGCTGCTGGAAGTACTCCGTAGCACGCTTGAAATCCTTGGCGTCGATAGACTCCTTGAGGTAGTTACTTGCGCTGATGTTGGCCTGGCGCTCCTCTACGGTAGTACCCCACTTGCCATACTTTGCATCGTCGCTAAAATCCTGTGCTGAAGCCGAGAAACCCACCATGAGTGCGGCAGCAGCCAAAAGAACTTTTACAGTTTTCATAAATTTAGTTTTTATTGTTTTGTTTCTGTGTATTTCGCTTAAAAACAACTATATCGCCGCTTCATTAATCATACTTCTGGCGCACGAACCAGTAGTCCGACGTATCTGCCGAGAAGAGCGAGAAGCCTATAGATATTTTGTAGTAGTTCTGTGTCACAAGTCCCACCTTCATGCCCTTGAGCTGTGTGGTTGCCGCAGATGATATGCGACCATACTCAAAGCCTATGTTCAACGACGATGTGCCCCACAACTTTACGGGAAGACCCAAACCTGCGGTGATGGCAAGCTGGTTGAGGTTCTCGCCCGCAAACGTCTGGTAGTAGTTACCCATGCGAGCACCCACGCGGTAGCTCATGCGGTTGAAGTAGCTACGCACATCTGTGCGCTTGGGTGTAATCTCGAAGCCTACCTTGAGACTCTGTGTGTTGGTGTACGCCACAGCCACATCTGCCGCATTGCTATTCTCGCCGTAGCTGTCGTTGTCGCTTCCCCACGCAGAGTAGTTATAGTCAACGCCCCACGCTATGGTGCGGTCAACGTAGAATATACCCACGCCAAACTGATGTGGCACTTGCAACTTCAATGTCTGCATATCATTGCGCACGGGAACACCCTGAATGGTGTTGATGGTGTTGTCTGTGTAGACATAGCTCTGCTCCTTGGGGTTAAGGCTTCCGCCAAGGTCGTATGTCGCACCGAGCGTAAGTGTGCGCTTATCGTTGGCGATGATGCCCCACTGCACGCCCGCCTGAAGCTTGAAGTTGTTGACGCGGTAGCGGTCTACACCCTTTGTTGCGGCGTAGTTGCCTGTGCCTGTGATGACATTCGCTATTGTTGTCGAGTATGTGCGGTCGATGTTACCCCAAAAGTACTTTGCCGCAACACCTATCGAGAGCTTGCGCCAGGGTGCCCAGCCGATGGCTGCCTTGACCTCTGTGATGTCACCCTCACCCATGTAGCCATATACCACGCGACCGATGTCTGCCCAGTTGTTGTCGTTGCTGTCTGTGATGCTCATCTTGTAGCCCACGCTGCTGTAGGGCGACACGCTAAACATCGCACCAACACTCTTTGCCAAGGGGAATGCCAACGAGATGTTGTGGATGTTGCCGGTGTTGTAGACCGTCTTCTTGGGTTTGCCACTCTCCACACCCGCAGCGTCGAACTTGGGCTGGCTGTTGCGATAGTGTGTGCCATCGAGGCTAACATCGAAGATGAAGCTCTTGCGAGGCAAGATGCTTGTTGCGGCGGGGTTGAGTGTGTTTATCTGTCCAGCGTTGCGCATGCCGATGCCCACGCCACCCATCGAACGCATCTGCACATTGCCTGGGGTGAGCAACTCACCTGGGCCGTACATCGAGTATGGCGAGTAGGCGTTCAAGCTACTTGTCTGCGCCTCTGCCACAAGGGGCATAAGCACTACGACGAGTGCAACAACAAAACTCAATATTGACTTATATCCTCTCTGCATTGTAGTTCAAAATTCTATTGAGTCCGAAAATAACCGGCTCACAGTCTGCAAATATCGTGTTTTTAATTCGCTTTACAAAATATTTGGCGTCACCGCCAGTGAAAATTATGCATTTTTTTTCATTTTTTTGTAAAAAGCCCTCCATATAGCCCACAATTTCGTGCTCAACACCTCGCATCACCCCCTGTTCGATGGCCTCCGTTGTTGTGCGACCATAGTCTAATACCTCGTGCGTTGCATAGCAACGAGGCAGACGAGCGGTGTAGTCGGCAAGAGCCCTAAAGCGTGTGGTCACACCTGGCGATATGTTGCCACCCTTGAATGCGCCACCCTCGACAAAGTCGATGGTTATAGCCGTACCAAAGTCCACAATCATGATGTCGCACTCGGGATGCATGGCCTGTGCTCCAACGGCTGCAGCAAGGCGGTCGGCACCCAGCGTCTCGGGTGTGTGATAGTGGTTGGCAAGGGGTATGGGCGTTGTCGCTGGCTTGAAGACTATGACTGTGTCAACATGTCGCTCTACGATGCTCTTTACTTGCTCCTCGTCGCCACGGGTTGAGGCAATGATGGCGCGGTTTATGTTGGGAAAGTCGGCTAAAATATGGTCCAAAAGCTCGGCATCAAACGCTTCGCGAACATACTCTTTGCAGAGTGTGTCGCCACTTATTACAACCACCTTTGCGCGGCTGTTGCCTATGTCGATAATCAAGTTCATGCCCTTGTGTATTAGTTGTTTGGCTTTGCTACCTCTGCCAAGTGGCGCAGCATAGCCACCGCCTCGTTTATAGAGTATATCTTTCTAACGGTCATAGAGAGGCGGTTATTGTATTGCTTGACCACAAATCTGTCGGGCTCGGATACAACCTTGCGCAACATGTTGAGGAAGGTGTCTGTTTTGAAGAATGGCGAGTTGTTGTCACCCACAAAGCGCACGATAAGCAGACCATTCTTAACCTTGACATGCTCCATGCCGAGGTTGATAGCCTCGCGACGCAGCTTCACGACGTCGATAAGCTCTCGCACAGATTGCGGTATTGCACCAAAGCGGTCGAGAAGTCGTGCGGCAAATGCCTCGAACTGTTCGTCGGTGTGCATGGCATCAATCTCGCGGTAGAGACGCAGCTTCTCGCTCTGTGAACGAACGTAGCTGTCGGGAATTGAGGCGTCAACGTCGATGTCGATGGTGGCATCGTCAACAAACGATATATCCTTCATTGCATCGTTCTCGGCCTCGCTCAAGCCCGAGGTGTCGAGACCCTCGGCACGAAGCTCCGAGATTGCCTGTTGCAATATCTTCTGGTAGGTCTCAATGCCCACATCGGCAATAAAGCCGCTCTGCTCGGCACCGAGCAAGTTGCCCGCGCCACGAATATCCAAGTCCTGCATAGCGATATTGAAGCCCGAGCCCAAATCTGAAAACTCCTCAATGGCGCGTAGACGGCGACGTGCATCACCTCCGATAAGCTCATCGGGTGGTGAGAGCAGATAGCAGAAGCCCTTGCGGTCACTGCGACCGACACGACCACGCAGCTGGTGGAGATCGCTCAAACCAAAGTGGTGGGCATCGTTGATGATGATGGTGTTGGCGTTGCCGATGTCGATACCATTCTCGATGATTGTAGTAGCCACAAGCACGTCGAACTCGCCGTAGATGAAGTTCATAATGAGCTTTTCGAGCTCCTCGGCCTTCATGCGACCATGACCTATAGCCACGCGGGCTTTGGGGCATAGGCGTGTAATCATGCCCGCTATTGTCTGCAGGTCATCGACCTTGTTATGCACAAAGTAGACCTGACCACCGCGTGCAAGCTCCTCCTCTATAGCGTCGCGAATAACATCCTCGCTGAAGGTATGCGACTCGGTGACAATGGGTTGTCGGTTGGGCGGTGGGGTAGAGATGATTGACAAGTCGCGCGAGCCCATAAGCGAAAATTGCAGTGTTCGCGGAATGGGTGTAGCAGTGAGCGTGAGGGTGTCGACAGCAACGGAGAGCTGTGTGAGCTTCTCCTTGGCTGCTACGCCAAACTTCTGCTCCTCGTCGATAATCAAGAGACCCAGGTCGTGGAACTCTATCTGCTTCGAGAGCATCTTGTGTGTGCCGATAAGGATGTCGATTTTACCCGCCTTGAGCTCCTCGGCTATGCGTCGTGCATCTTTTGCCGACTTCGTGCGGTTGATGTACTCCACCGTCACGGGCAGGTCGCGCAGACGCTCCATAAACGAGCGGTAGTGCTGCAGAGCAAGGATTGTCGTAGGCACTAAAACGGCTGTCTGCTTGCCGTCGCATGCTGCCTTAAATGCCGCGCGTATCGCCACCTCGGTCTTGCCGAAGCCCACGTCGCCACATACCAATCTATCCATTGGCTCTTCGGACTCCATGTCGCGCTTAACAGCAGCAATGGCTGTCTGCTGGTCGGGTGTATCCTCCCACTTGAACGATGCCTCGAGCTCCTGTTGTAGGTATCCATCCTCGGAGAATGCAAAGCCCTTCGACGCCTTGCGCTTGGCATAGAGGGCGATAAGCTCGCGTGAAATATCCTTGACGGCCTTCTTGGTCGTAGCCTTGAGCTTCTGCCAAGCACCATTGCCGAGCTTGTAAATCTTGGGTGGCTCGGCCTCGCCACTCTTGTAGCGCGAGATGCGGTGCAGGGCGTGAACATTCACAAAGAGGATGTCGTTATCCTTGTATATTAGCTTGATGGCCTCCTTCGTATGTCCATTCTCGTTGAGCTTAACCAAGCCACCAAAGCGACCTACGCCATGGTCGATATGCACGACATAGTCACCCACTTTCAGGGCGTTAAGCTCTGCGACGGTCATCTGCTCGTCGCGCTTAATCTCGTCGCGCAGGCGGTAGCGCTGGTAGCGGTCAAATATGTTGTGGTCGGTGTATACACAGACCTTTAGTTCGTTGTCTATGAAGCCCTCGTGCAGCACCACATCTTCGGCGCGGAACGACACCTCCTTGCGACCAATCTGGTGGAAGATGTTATTTAAGCGTTCCATCTGCGCCTTGTTGTGCGAGAGGATGGATGTGGTATAGCCACGCTCGCTGTTCCAGCGTATGTCGTCGGCCAGCATCTCGAAGTTGCGGTTGAAGGCGGGCTGTGGCGCGGTCATAAAGGTGATGGTGTGCGTAGCTCGGCGCTCGCGGATGTTATCCTTGCGTAGCACAAGCGACGAGGTCTCCCAATCCTTGAGTAGCGACTGTCGCGAGGTGACACGGCTTGTGAGTGTGCGTGCATCCTCCTCGCTCTCGGCCTGCTCCAAGACCTTCTTGCGCACATCGGCAACCTTGCGTAGCACAAAGTCTGCGTCCGTAATCCACCATGTTGCCCCCGTGGCGAACTTGGCCAACGAGATGCGGTTGTGGCTGCTGTTGTTGCGCGTGGTGTTGGCAACAATCTCGATGCTCGCGGGTCGCTCGGAAGAGAGCTGACTCGAGATGTCGAAGCGGCGCAGAGAGTCAATCTCGTCGCCAAAGAAGTCGACACGGTAGGGCTTCGACTCGACATACGAGAAGACGTCGACGATACCTCCGCGTACAGAATACTGACCTGGCTCGTAGACAAAGTCTACGCGCTCGAACTCCTGCTCCACAAGCCAGTTTACGAGCGTGCTCTGCTCCATCTTCTCGCCCACGGAGAGCTTCAGCGATAGCGCGGCGAGCTCCACACGCTCGGCAACGCTCTCGGCAAGTGCCTCGGGGTAGGTGCAGATGGCAAGCAAGCCCTCCTTGAAGTTGCCAATAGCATTGAGCGCCGAGGTGCGACGCACAACGCCTTGGGCATCTTCGGCTCCATAGGCTGCCGAACGCTTATATCCCGACGAGAAGAACTCAACCCTCTCCTCGCCAAGCAGCTCGTAGAGGTCGTTGACAAGGTCTGCGGCGCTGTCGCGGTCGTAGGCAACGAAGATATGTATGCCCCCAAGCCTCTCGATGATGCTTGCTGCATAAAGCGAATAGGCTCCGCCGACCATCTGTTCAAGATGGACGGTAGAGCCTAATGTTTCCAAACATTTTTTTAGTTCATCGGCACGTTTGGAGTTGCAGATGATACTCTTCAAATAATTCACGCTTCCTTGAGAGTTTTTACATTAGAAGCGATTTGCCCTCTTTGTCTAAATAGGCTACGTCAATCATGCCGACACTCTGCTCGGCGCTAATCTTGATGCGTAGCTTGTACTTTAACATCCAACGCATACGGAGCGAGAATACTCCTGCACGCAGATACGAACTAACATAGGGGCTCACCTTGAGGTTAACAAATCTGCAACCCTTCTCGGCAAGGAGCTGTATTTGGTCCTCTATACTCCTCTCAAGGAGTATCGTTGGACCTACCTTGCCTGTGCCATGGCATGTGGGGCAGATGTCGGATGTCTCCTCTACGGCAATGGGGCGCACACGCTGACGCGTAATCTGCATGAGACCAAACTTGGTCAGGGGCAGTATTGTGTGCTTTGCCTTGTCCGTGGCCATCAACTTCTGCATCTCCTCATAGAGCACCTGTCTGCTCTGTGCTTTGCGAAGATCGATGAAGTCGATGATGACGATGCCACCCATATCTCGAAGGCGTAGCTGTCGGGCTATTTCCTTTGCCGCAGCGAGGTTCACCTCCAAGGCTGTCTGCTCTTGGTCGTCCTCGGCCTTTGTGCGGTTGCCAGAGTTCACGTCTATGACGTGCATAGCCTCTGTGTGTTCGACGATGAGGTATGCTCCACGGCGGAGCGATACATACTTTGCAAATAACGACTTAATCTGTTTCGCGACATCGAAGTTGTCAAATATAGACACCTTGCCTGTGTAGAGCTTAACCTTGTGCTCCATGTCGGGCTTGATGGCGTGCACATAGCTCTTAATCTCGTTGTACATCGTCTCGTCGTCGACCGTAATCTGTGAGAAGGTGTCGTTGAGCGAGTCGCGAATGATGGTATTTACACGGCTCATCTCGCTCATCAGGCGAGCGGGAGTCTCACTCTTGCGTATTGTCGCAACAGTCTTGTTCCATCTCTCGATAAGAGAGAGTATGTCTTGCATAATGTCGATGTCCTCGGCATCGGCAGCTGCCGTGCGTATGATGACACCGAAGTTTTGTGGTAGCACCTCTTGTGCAACCTTACGAAGTCGTTTCTTTGCGGCGTTCGAGCGTATCTTGTTCGATACAAACACCTTGTTCGAGAATGGCACTAACACCACATTACGTCCAGCAAGCGATATGTCTGCTGTGAGGCGTGGTCCCTTTGTCGAGATTGCCTCCTTGGCAATCTGCACCATAATCTCGTCTCCGGGCTTGATGTAGTCGCCTATGCGACCCTCCTTCTCGAGTATTGGCTCGAGCTTCATGCTCTCAACCCTCTGCATGCGTCGTCCACCTTGACAGCTGTGAACGATGCGCTCTAAAGAGCGGTAGTTGGGGCCCAGGTCGAGGTAGTGGATAAAGGCATCCTTCTCGTGACCTATGTTTACGAATGCTGCGTTCAGTCCGGGCATAATCTTGCGCACTCTACCGTAGTAGATGTCGCCCACAGAAAATCCCGTCTGGCACTGCTCTTTGTTAAGCTCGACAAGCACTTTGTCTTCACATAGTGCTATCGATACTTCAGTTGGAGTTACATTGATAATAAGTTCTCTGTTCATAGTCTAAATTTTACTACCAAGTAATCCGTTTACTCTATAAGCAAAGGGCTGCCCCACAACTGTGTGAACAGCCCTTGCTATGTCCGCATGAAGAAGACTACTTCTTCTTGTGACGATTCTTGCGAAGACGCTTCTTACGCTTGTGCGTAGCTATCTTATGACGCTTGTGCTTCTTTCCGTTTGGCATAACTTTATAATATATTAAAAGGTTTAAGTTGCTTATTTTACATCACCTGCGAAGCTCTTTGCGGGCTTGAATGCGGGAATGGTGTGCTCGGGAATAGTGATAGTTGTATTCTTTGAGATGTTGCGAGCAACCTTTGTAGCGCGCTTCTTGATGATGAAGCTACCGAAGCCACGAAGATATACGTTCTCACCCTTGATCATTGCGCCCTTAACGCTCTCCATGAATGCCTCAACGATAGCCTGAACCTGGATCTTCTCAACGCCAGTTGACTTCGCAATCTCATTTACGATATCGGCCTTTGTCATAGTTGTAATTAATTATTTTTAGTTTATTTTAATAATAGCAATGTATGCCTATCTTTCACCCTATCAGGTGAGTTTTTGCAAAAAATGTCCGCAAATATAAGGCAACTTCGTGGAATATGCAAACAAAAATCGAAATAATCTATCTTTTTTGTTGTTGCAACACGCTATTTTGCAAATAATAGCACTCTTTTTGTCTATTATCTGAACTGATTAATCGATGTGGCAAGCTGCGTAACAGCATCGTCAAGACCCTTCTGAATCTTGTTGCCGATGAGCATCTTCATCATCATGTTTAGCTCGGCATGCACAACCATTCTCACGCGCGTGTCGTTGGGTGCTACCTCCTTGAGCTGAATCCCAAAGGCGAAGTCTACGGGTAGTCCTCCGTCATCTGCGACAATCTTAACGTGCTTGTTCTCAACGCGCTCGGCTACTCTCATTGCAACCTTCATGCCCTTGAGCTTGAAAGAGCAACTGTCGGGCGTAGTCTCCAACTCCTCGACCTTATCCTTAAGGGCGGGGCTGAAGAGATCCATACGCGAGATAAGCGGATAGATAAGTGCCGCGGGGTGGTTTATCCTTTGTTGTATCGATTCGTACTTTTCCATGCTTTCTAAATTTTCGGCGCAAAGGTAATGAAAATTATTGAATCTCAAAACGTCGCGCGGTGTCGGAGAGTATCTCGATGCGCACAATCATGGTGTCGTCAGGTAACAGAGGCTCAATCTTTTCGGGCCACTCAACAAGGCATAGCTCGCCCGACGACAGGTACTCCTCCGAGCCAAAGTCGAGAGCCTCTTCTACGCGCTCGATGCGATACATGTCGAAGTGGTAGATGGTGCGCTCGCGACCCTCGTACTGGTTTACGATGGCAAATGTGGGGCTTGTGACCGAGTCCTCGGCGCCGAGGTGTGCGGCAATGCGGCTGATAAGCGTGGTCTTGCCCGCGCCCATGGGGGCATCGAACGCTACTACGGTGCGACCATTAAGCGAGTTGATGACCTCTTCGGCAACGCTGTCAAGAGCGTCAAGTGAATTGATTTCTATTATCTTACTCATATTATGTGTTTATTTACTCTTGGGTTTAAGCACGGCGTAGGGCACAATCATCTCCTCCATGGATATGCCTCCGTGCTGGAATGTGTTTTTATAGTATCTTATATATTTATTAGCGTCGTTGTTGTATACCAAGAAGTCGCGGTTGTAGGCAAATATGTAGCTCGACGTCAGGCGTCCCGAGGGTAGCTGCACATCTTCGGGGCGTGTGACCTCGTACACATCGCGCGCACTATAGGATAGGTTGCGACCCGTCTTATAGCGCAGATTGGGCGATGTCTCCTTGTCGCCAGTTACGCGCACAGGGTTGTCCACGCGTATTGTGCCGTGGTCCGAGGTGATGATAACCTTGTGTCCACGCTCGGCGAGATTTTTGAGTAGTGTGTAGAGCTCCGAGTGCTCAAACCATGAGCGTGTGAGCGAGCGAAATGCCGCCTCGTCGTCCGTGAGGTCGCGGATGATGTCGGTCTCGGTGCGGGCGTGTGAGAGGATGTCGAGGAAGTTGTAGATGATGACCGAGAAGTCAGCATCGTAGATGTGCTGCATGTTGTCCAAAAGCTTGCGTCCCGCCTCGGGGCGCACGAGCTTGTCGAACGAGAGTTTATACTTCTTGCCCGACTGCATGATAAGACGTCGCAAGAACTCCTCCTCGTACATATTTTTGCCGCCATCCTCGTTGTCGTTGAGCCACTTATCGGGCATCAGCTTGTCGATTGCAAGTGGCATCAATCCCGCAAAGAGGGCGTTGCGCGCATACTGCGTTGCGGTGGGCAGAATGGCGCAGTAGAAGTCGTCGGTAGCGATGTCGAAGAGTCCGCGGAGCAGTGGCTCGATGGTGCGCCATTGGTCGTAGCGCATGTTGTCAATAAGGAGCAGTGTTGTATGCTCGGCGCTATCTACCTCGGGGAAGATGCGGTGGCGCATCAGCGTGTGTGACATGGTGGGTATCTCCTCGTCGTCGATGCGGCGATTTATCCAGTCATAGTAGTTGCGGCGCACGAACTTCGAGAAGGCTTGGTTGGCCTCCTCTTTTTGGTAGGCGAGCACCTCGCGGATGCTCTTATCCGACGAGCTTGCAAGCTCAATCTCCCAGCCCACAACCTTGCGGTAGAGTTGTGCCCACTCGGTGAACGAATTTGCCGACTGCTGCTGTGTGGCTATGCGTCCAAACTCGGCGCGATAGTCGGCTGTTGTCTGCTCTGTAACAAGCTGTTGCGAGTGTAGGTTTTTCTTGATGGATAGGAGCACTTGGTTGGGGTTGACGGGCTTGATGATGTAGTCGGCAATCTTCGAGCCGATCGCCTTATCCATGATGTTCTCCTCTTCGCTCTTTGTTACCATGATTACGGGCAGCGAGGGGCGCGACTCCTTGATTAATGGGAGTGTTTCGAGTCCCGTCATGCCGGGCATCATCTCGTCAAGGATGATAAGGTCGTAGGCGGTAGCTCCCACCATCTCAACGGCATCGTAGCCATTGTTGCAGGTTTCCACCTCATAGCCCTTGGCGGTGAGGAACATAACATGTGGTTTCAAAAGGTC
>JAGBTW010000033.1 GCA_017631135.1 Alistipes sp. | reverse complement strand
TGTAGTGCTCGTCGACCTTAATCTTGTCGCGCTCAATCTCTATGCCGAGCTCCTCGAGACCCATATCCTCGATGTTGGACTTGATGCCGACAGCCGAGAGAACAACATCAGCCTCGAGCGTCTGCTCGCCCTTCTTGCCCTCGATAACGACGTCGCACTTGCCATCCTCGCGCACAGCAACCGACTTAACCGTCGTAGATGTCATAACCGTAGCGCGCAACTTGCGGAAGGCGCGCTCCATGGCCTTTGCGGTGTCCTCATCCTCGAGGGGCATAATCTGTGGCATGTACTCCACTATGGTCACCTTGACGCCCATAGTGGCGTAGATGTATGCGAACTCCGAGCCGATAGCGCCCGAGCCTACTACAACCATTGTCTCGGGAAGCTCGGGAAGCACAAGGGCCTCCTTTGACGAGATGATGTGCTTGCCGTCAATGGGTATGAAAGGCATCACGCGGGGACGTGCGCCAGTAGCGAGGATGATGTGGTCAGCCTCGTACTCTACGCCCTCAACCTCTACGGTATCCTCGGCCTTGAGGCGGCCAAAGCCCGCGATGACGTCGATGTTGTTCTTCTTCAAGAGGAACTGAACCCCCTTATTCATGGTTGTTGCCACCATGCGCTCGCGCTCGACCATCTTTGCCCAGTCAGGCTTAACCTCGCCCTCGATGCTCACACCGTATGTCGCTGCAGCCTTACAGTCTGCATATACCTGTGCCGAGCGAACAAGTGCCTTGGTGGGTATGCAGCCCCAGTTGAGGCACACGCCACCAGCATCGGCCTTCTCGACAATAGCAACGCGCTTGCCACACTGTGCTGCGCGGATGGCTGCTACATAGCCACCAGGGCCAGAGCCTATAACGATAATATCATATCTTTCCATAGTCTTAATTCATTAATAGGTTGGCATACTGTTACTTAATGACCTTGAGAATCTCGCCCTTATCGAGTGCTACGGCGCGCTTCCAGTTCTCGGTGTAGCCAGGCTGCTCGATAACGTCAGGGATGTCCTTACCGTTGCCATTGTCCACGAACTTGCCGTTCTCCTCGCCCTTGACATTGCCGTCGATATACTTAACCATGGTATACTTGTCGAGGTCTACCCAAAGGTTGAAGAGCGCCTGTGCATTATCTACAGAGAGCTCGGTAGCAACCTGCTGTGCCTTCTTGGCGTTCTTGGCGCTGCCAATCTTAACATCCATTGCGGGCACGAGCTCGAGCATGGTGTTCTCCCATGCGTCAACAGCCTCGCGTACGGTCTTACCTACGGTGTTGTAGCGCAAGTATGCGAACTGTGCCACGCGGTTGGTAATCCAGAACATTGAGGTGTCAGAGTACTTAAGCATAGTGCCATTGCCCTCGCGCAAGCACTCGGGAACCTCGGTAGAGGTAACGTAGATGGGTGTGAGGGGCGATGTTGCAGCGTCGTCAGTACCGAACCAAAGGATGCCTGTCTTGCCAGGGCGTGCCTGACCCACGAGCCAGAAGCCTGTCTGCTGTGTGGCGATAGCGCGCTCGTTGCAGTACTCAACGCCATCTACCTCGAAGTACATAGGACGCCAGCGGTAGGGGCAGCCCTCGCCACCAGCACCAATATCGTTTGTCATATCCATCTTTGTGCCCTCATAGTGGTCGCGCATGCAGTCCATGAGGAGCTTGGGTGACACCTTCTCGCGAGGCATAACCCACAAGGGCATGCGGTTTGCGGGGTTGTGACCCATAGCGTAGTCCTCGTACTTGTCCATGTCGTCAGCCACGGTGCGGAAGAATGCCCACACGCGAGCCTCGCAACCACGCATAGCGCCGAAGTCGAGGGGTGCATAAGCATCAGCGAAGCTGAACTCCTCGTTTGTGCCATTAAACCAGCCGAACTTGCGCGCTACATCTGCCACGTCAGCAGCGTAGAGGCAGTTCTCGGGGTCGTTCCATGGGAAGGTGGTGATGCGTGCCTGGTTGGCGTGTGCCGAAACATAGCCATCGGGGATGCGGCGTGCTACCCACACGATACCCTTATCCTCGGGGCCCTTGCCGATAAGCTCCATGATCCAAGCCTCCTCGGTGTCAACCAACGAGAATGACTCGCCTGATGAGCAGTAACCATAGGTGTTAGCAAGCTCAACGATGATATCGATAGCCTCGCGTGCGGTCTTTGCGCGCTGCAAGGTGATGTAGATGAGCGAGCCATAGTCGATGCCACCATTGGGGTCCTCCAACTCGGGGCGACCGCCAAATGTTGTCTCGGTGATGAAGAGCGAGTGCTCGTTAGAGTTGCCGAGGGTGCGGTAGGTCACGGGAGCCTGCTTAATCTTGCCGATGTAGCGACCTGTGTCCCACTCTGTAACATCCATCCACTCGGTGTACTTGCCAGGGATGTACTGGTAGAGCGAGCCGTAGAGACCATGAGAGTCTGCAGCGTAGGTCACCATGTTTGAGCCATCGGTCGAAGCACCGCGCGTGACGATGAGGTTGGTACAAGCATCGGCAGTGTAGACAGAGCCGATGAATGCGCCCACAAGGGCAATCATTTTAAGGATTTGTTTCATAGTTAGGTTTTGTTATTTTGTTAGTATAAATTGCATAAATCTCCCAAAGATACAATTTTATTTTGAAATAGTTGTATCGTTGCACTATAATTTATAAATTTGTGGTCTAAAGTCAATATATAACTTATGAGCATTAAGCAGCGTTTAGAGCAAATTCGTGCTACATTGCCCGAGGGCGTGAGCCTTGTCGCAGTGTCGAAATTCCACCCCGCAGAGAGAGTACTGGAGGCTTACGAGGCGGGTCAGCGCCTCTTTGGCGAGAACCGTCCCCAGGAGATGGCAGCAAAGGCACAACAGCTTCCCAAGGATATAGAGTGGCACATGATTGGTCACTTGCAGACCAACAAGGTTAAGATGATAGCTCCCTTCGTGTCGCTCATAGCCTCGGTGGACTCCGATCGCCTTATTGTTGAGATTGAGAAGCAGGCGGCAAAGTGCGAGCGCGTCATAGATATTCTCCTTGAGGTGCATGTTGCTGACGAGGAGACAAAGTCGGGCTGGGACATAGAGGAACTGCGTGCGTACCTCACCACTGGAGCGCTCGATGCCATGAGTCATCTCCGTGTGCGCGGTGTGATGACCATAGCCACAAACACCGACGACGAGGCTGTTGTGCGTCGTGATTTCCAGACTATCAAGGATATATTTGAGGAACTTAAGCCGCGCTTTGGCAATCACTTCGACACCCTCTCGATAGGCATGTCCGACGACTATCCTATAGCGCTCGAGTATGGCTCGACGATGGTGCGTGTCGGTACAGCCATCTTTGGAGCGCGAGAGTATTAAAACGATATTTTTTAGAGACATAAGAGAAAAAAGGGATGTCACTATCAACTTGATAGTGACATCCCTTATATCTTTTATATTGTACTTGTCATTCTGAACGAAGTGAAGAATCTCCTCACAGTCAATGCACTATATGCAGTAGTCTATGGTCGGCTTCGAGGAGATGTTTCGCTTGCGCTCAACATGCCCGTGTTTAGTATCAGTCCATTCGTAATTACTAGTTG
>JAGBTW010000032.1 GCA_017631135.1 Alistipes sp. | reverse complement strand
CCACGTCACCCGTGATCACCGAGCCAGCGGCATGCTTATCGCCAAAGGGGCGAACATATAGCGGTATATTTTTCTGCTGCAAAGGCTTGATTGTCTTGGGGTGGATAATCTGTGCACCGCTATATGCCATCTCGATGGTATCCATATAGTTAAGGCGCTCAATCTTCTTGGCATCGGGGAACTTCTTGGGGTCGGCATTCAGGATGCCATCCACATCCTTCCATACGCTCATAGACTCTGCATCGAGGACATTTGCCACGATGGCTGCCGAGTAATCCGAGCCCTCGCGACCGAGGGTTGTTGTGGTGCCGTCGGGGGCGCCGCCAATGAAGCCCTGACCAACAAAGAAGCTCACCTTGCTGTCTGAAATCTCGCGCTTGAGGCGCACAGCCGTAGCCTCGAGGTTGACATTGGCATCCTTGTGGCGCTGCTCCGTAAGGAATGCGCGACGCATATCCACCCAGCGGTTTGCTACGCCGTGGCCGTTGAGGTAGTTTGAGATGATGGTTGTAGATACCAACTCGCCAAATGCCACGATGGTGTCGTACCAAAGCTCTGCATCCGAAGCACGATAGATGGTGTTGCGCACGATGTTGCGAAGCTGCTCGAAGAGCGTGTCGACCTGCTCGATGGTGATGTCTGCACCCATAAGGTCGTCGATAATTGCGCGGTGGTAGGCGTAGCTCTCGTCAACGCGGCTCAAGGCAAGCGCCTCATCACCCTGCTGCATGGCAGCAAAGACACCCTCGAGGGCATTTGTCGTCTTGCCCATTGCCGAGACTATGATGAATAGCTCCTGCTCGCCTGTGACTATGTTTAGGAGGTTACGCACACCATCGGCATTCTTAACCGATGCTCCGCCAAACTTATATACTTTCATAACTTATCAGATTTATTTATAGGTAACCCTATGCTGTTTTACATCACAAAGTTATTAAAAATTTTCAATAAACAACTTTTTGAGTGCATGATTTTTGGGCGATAGAAAAAATATCTCGCATAGAGGCAGTTGTTTATAATAAAATTTTTATCTTTGCGTGATAAATACTTTTTAGCTATGAACAAACGTGTACTTGTAGCGGGTGGAGCTGGTTTTATAGGCTCGCATACCGTTGTTGAACTTATGAACGCAGGTTATGAGGTTGTTATTGTCGACAACTTCTCGAATAGTGACGCTTCATCGCTCGAGGGCATCAAGGCTATAACAGGCGTAGCGCCCACGTTCATTGAGGTGGACTGCTGCGACAAGGAGGCTATGCGTCGCGTGTTCGAGGCTTATGACTTCGACTCGGCGATACACTTTGCAGCGTTTAAGGCTGTGGGTGAGTCGGTTGCCGAGCCTTTGAAGTATTATCGCAACAACCTTGTGTCGCTTGTCAACCTACTCGAGTTGATGAAGGAGTATGGTCGCAAGAATGTGGTATTCTCATCTTCGGCAACGGTCTATGGCGATGCTGATGAGCTCCCCGTGACGGAACTTACGCCACGCAAGCCTGCAACATCACCCTATGGCAATACGAAGCAGATGAGCGAGGATATACTTCGTGATATGGTTGCAGCAACAGAAGGGTTGTCGGGTATCGCTCTGCGCTACTTCAACCCCATTGGCGCGCACCCCTCGGCACTTATTGGTGAGCTGCCTCGTGGTGTGCCCAACAACCTTGTGCCATATATCACACAGACTGCGGCGGGCATACGCGAGTGTTTGAGCATCTTTGGTGATGACTATCCCACGCCCGATGGCTCGTGCTTGCGCGACTATATCGACATTGTCGACCTTGCGCGTGCTCACGTTCACGCTATCGACCGCATGGTCAACCAGCGTAACACCGAGCGTTACGAGGTGTTCAACGTCGGCACAGGCAAGCCTGTATCGGTGTTTGAGCTTGTGCGCGGCTTCGAGGAGGCAAACGAGTTGAGGTTGAACTATAAGGTTGCGCCACGCCGCGCGGGAGATGTTCCGGCAGTGTGGGCAGATACAACACGCGCCAACGAGGTGCTTGGATGGCGTGCCGAGCGTGAGCTTGCTGACACGTTGCGTGCTGCGTGGGCATGGGAGTGTCACGTTAGAGAGAGATAGGCATACTATAACATGGTTGCCGAGCGTTAATTACCGTCAATAAAGACTTCTTAATAGGTATGAAGAAAACACTACTTTTGGTGCTTATGGCACTTATGGGCATTACAGCGGCGGAGGCCAAGCGTCGCGAGACCCCCGAGGAGATAGAGCGCAAGACGCGCCACTATGCTGGTTGGGAGTGGGGTGCTGCGGGCCGTTTCAACCTCACCTTCTGCGAGCTTGACTACATGCGCGTGGCTAACGAGAGTGCCGAGACTGCCTACCAGAGCCTTGCGAAGTGTGGCGGTAGTGTATTGCTCAATGGCGGCTACTTCCTTAATAACCATTGGCGATTGGGTATGGAGCTTGGTGCGCAGATACAGTACGACTATACTGTTGTTCCCCTCTACGCTACGGCTCACTACTTCTATGGCACACGCAAGAACTGCCTCTTTAACTTTGTTAACCTCGGTACTAACGTACTCTTCGACAAGGGCTTGCGCTTTGGTAGTACATGTGCTGGCGGTGTGGGCTTCCGCATTCAAACACCCGAGAGCGAGTGCAAATATGACATCATGGTGGGCTACCAGGCGCTGCTTATGCATCCACGCCCTGTGGTTAAAGAGCCCCACAACTTCAAGCCAAGCGACATACGCCGCAAGCGCTTCGACCAGGGTGTATTTATAGGCTTTGGTGTATCGTTTTAGTTGACTTTAAGAGGGTTATATGGCTAATCATCAGTTGCGCGAGTGGTTCTTCTCGCTTATCACCGACATGGGCTTCTCTGCAAAGACGGCGGAGATTCTCGATGGCTGGCTCGTGATATTGAGCATCGTATTGCTTATCTTGGCTATTAACTTCGCCATGCGCCTCGGTGTGATACGCTTCATACACTGGTTTGTGAGCCACACGAAGGTCACTTGGGATAATGTAATCTTTGATGCCAAGGTCATGCGTCGCCTGTGCAACATCATCATGCCCGTAGTCTTTAAGTTGAGCCTACCTACGGTGATTGTTGCCATGGACCTCAAGGATACAGGTCTTGAGAGTGCGCTCTATACCGTTGTCGACCTGTGGGTTGTCTATACGGGCTTGCTCTTTGTGCACTCGGTGCTTAAGGCCGTATACGAGATTTTTGAGCGTCGCCCTGGCTTGCATGGCAAACCTATTAAGGGTCTGTTGCAGACATGCCAGGTGATACTTATCATTGTGGGTCTTATCCTCACCATCTCTATAATCCTCGACGAGTCACCCACACTGCTGCTTACGGGTCTTGGTGCTTCGGCAGCCGTTATTTCGTTCATCTTCAAGGATAGCCTTATGGGTCTTGTTGCGGGTGTGCAGCTCGCCACTAATAATATGCTCAAGGTGGGCGACTGGATTGAGGTGCCCTCGCGAGGCATCGATGGCGTTGTTGTCGAGGTAACACTCACTACGGTCAAGGTGCGCGCATGGAATAATACATTGCAGACTATACCGCCCTATGTGCTTATCAGCGAGCCATTTGATAATTGGCAGGCTATGCGCGACTCGGGTGGCAGACGCATTAAGCGCTCGATAAATATCGACATCACAAGCCTCGCCTTTGCCGACGATGCGCTTATCGAGTCACTGCGCACTAACGACATCACGCGTGACCTTATGGCTAATATCGCTACGCAGACGCTCGAGGGTAATGGGCTCACAAATGTGGATCTATATATCCGCTGCGTGAATAGATATATCGACGAACACCCCAGGGTCAACCACACAATGTTGGCCATGGTGCGCCAGCTGCAACCCACGCAGTGGGGCTTGCCCGTTGAGCTCTATTTCTTCACCGCCGATGTCAACTGGGTACCCCACGAGCACCTGCAGACCGAGATTATATCTCACGTCATCGCCCTCGCCCCCATCTTCGGCTTGCGCATCTACCAAGCCCCCACGAAGTTCAATTAGCAACAGCTGATTACTGCTGAAATTTTGGGTGTGTTTTATAATATTATT